>NZ_DAISXK010000035.1:0-29090 GCF_036825875.1 Paucihalobacter sp.
GTAAGGGCTTTGGCATCGTTTTGGGTTCTTTTCAATAAGCCTAATTTTCTGGCCACGTTACCTGAGTGCACATCGAGTGGGCAGGAGAGTTGAGACGGACTGATACTTTTCCAAATTCCCAAATCAACACTGGCACCGTCGTTGCGTACCATCCATCTCAAGTACATATTAAGCCTTTTTGCAGCCGAGTTTTTAAGCGGGTCACTGATGTGTTTGGTGGTTCTGTTAAGGTGTTGATTTTCGAAGAACTTCAGTTTAAACTCATGAATGGCTTGTTGCATAGAACTTCCCTGCATGTTTTGTGCAAATGCAGCTTCTAATCCGCCATGCTTATTGTAAATATGTTGTAAACTTTTGATAAATTGAATAAAATCGTCGCCGTTAAAAGTGCGATGTACGAAGCTCTTAAGTGGTTCTAAATCTGAATCAGTATGATTAATCACAAAATCGTAAGGCGAATTGTGCATTAATTGCATCATTTTATGGGCATTGTTGATGATGCTTTTTCTGTTTCCCCAGGCAATGGTAGCCGATAAAAACCCGGCAATTTCGATATCTTCTTTTAAACTGAATTGATGCGGAATTTGAATGGGATCGGAGGCTATGAATTTTGGATGATTATACAATAACACTTTGTCATCCAAAAAGGATTTTAATTCGTCTTGTTTTAAATGTTTTGGCACGTTTTTCTTCAGATTTGAAAATTCCCATCCACCATGGTCAACTTCCTATCGGCCATATCTGCAAGCGCTTTGTTGTGGGTAACAATCACAAAGGTTTGTCCAAATTCATCCCGTAATTTAAAAAACAGTTGGTGTAGGCTTTCGGCTGATTCGCTGTCTAAATTTCCTGAAGGTTCATCAGCAAAAATCAAACTGGGGTTGTTAATAAGTGCTCTGGCCACTGCCACACGTTGTTGTTCACCACCCGAAAGTTCATTGGGTTTGTGATGGTATCTATGAGATAAGCCTAAATAATCCAATAATTTTTTGGCTTCGGTTTCAGCTTGAGTTTTAGAGGTATTTTTGATGAAGGCAGGAATACAAACATTTTCTAAAGCTGTAAACTCTGGAAACAACTGATGGAACTGAAAAATAAATCCGATATGATTATTCCGAAATTTAGCTAAAGCTTTGTCATTAAGTAAAGCCACATTTTCACCTTTAATGAGTAACTGAGTCTGTGGATTTTTATCAGCTTTATCTAAGGTTCCTAAAATTTGCAACAAGGTGGTTTTTCCCGCACCTGACGGACCTACAATGGAAACTACTTCGGCAGTATTGATGGTTAAATCAATACCTTTCAACACCTGTAAGTCGTTGTAAGATTTGTTTATATGTTTGGCCTGAATGATGATACTCATAGATGTTGTGAAATTAACATTTTAATCAAGTTTGTACAACAATTAACTATTCTTTCTGCTAAAAACAGATTTAATATTGGCATAGTCTATAAAGTATTGAACGCGAACTGAAAACGTGTGCTGCGTAGGCGAATTAAAAAGATTATTTAAGGTATCGGAATAATTGGCTTGTGCGTCATTACTAATATTGAATAGCTGGTTGCGGTATAGAGCGGTTAAGAAACTACCTGGGGCAAACTGCCACGAATAACTAAGATCAAGATTCCAAGTGGTGAAATTTATATTAGGGTCATTATCTAAGTCATTAAGCGTATAACCATAGTCGGTTGTGAGACGACCATTATCAAGTAAAGTAAAAAAATTGTCTTCATACGAAACGGTATCCCAATAATTCCTAAAAGTAAGCGATACAATTTGAAATGGATTGAAGGTGTAGTTGGCAGACAAAGAATTTTCAACAATTTGTCTATCTCTCTCTCCAAATATGGGCTGGTTGTCTTGACGGGTTGCAAAACCGCGATCGCCACCTCTAAAATCGTATTTAACATTATAAACCAATAGGAAGTGATCATTAAATCGAACGCGCGGACTAAAATCAAGGTTGTAAGTGAAATAATCCCGACCGTCTTCAAAAAGGGTATTGACATTTGCCCTTAAATCGACGGCAAAAACCCTGTTATAATTGGAGGATATAAACATACCAGCATTCAAAAAATTTTCATATATAAAAAAACTGTTTTCGGTTCTCGCTTCAAAATAATCATATTGTTTGCCGGGCTGAAAATTTAGATTGAGTCCGTAAGTATCTAATTTTTTTGAATTGGCCCGAAACGAAGTGTTTATGGAGGTACCGGTGTAAACTCCTGGGCTTGCAAGACGCTGGTGACTAACCGACAAGTTAATATTATAACTATTCAGTCTTTTAGTTGGTTCAAATGTTTGATAGGAAGTATTTAAGGTTACGTTATTAAAATTATTACGAAACTGTAGACCAAGGTCGTTAATATCGTAATCGGTATCAGCATAGTTATGAAAAACGCCATAACGAAAATTACCGTGAACCTTGGCTGCCGAAAACGAACTGCTGTAACCAACTTGGTTGTCATCTATTAAATTTAATCGACTCATTTTAAAATCGCCCGCAATATTATAAGTATTGCGTTTATTAACGATGTCAAAAAGTGCAGCTGTAACATTGGCGTCTCTAAAACTACCTTCTCTCAAAACGTTAGTATTAATGAGACTCACCGACGAATTGTTATTGAATTGTTGATCGACAACCAAAATATTGTAATTAGAAAGTGGTTCAATAAGCTGTTTTGATCCTTCGTTTGTAATGGTATCTCTAATGGTAGCGAAAGTACTTTCGGTAATGGCATTAAACAAACCAATACCCAGTCCTTTCTTTGTTCTACCTGAAATTTTAAGTGCATTAAGCACTTTTGTTTCTTGCGGTCTATCGGTAATTTCTTGATTGTCGTCAAGTGTCACCGAGCCAATTGGTGCACTACCAACCCGACGAGAAAAAAACAAATTTCCTTTTGAAAACAAATCGACACCTTCGGTAAAAAATTGTCGTTGTTCGGCGAAGGTTTGTTCAAATGGACCAAGGTTTAAAACAACGTCGTCAAACCTTGCTTGGCTAAAATCAGGCACCAAAGTCGCATCTAAGGTAAAATTATCGGTAAGACCGTATTTCACGTCCATTCCAAAAGTGAGTTTGGTATCGGTTTGGTCGTCAAATGTATTTAAAATCCCGGTTGTAAACGGATATAAATTTAATCTCACTGGCGGTTCAATATCCTTTAAACCTTTCAGTTCTCCGTGATAAAGTCCAACAATTCCCTTGGTTGGATCTATCGGATTCCAAGCATATTCCGATCGTTCTCTTCTGAAAAACCGTATAAATTGAATTCCCCAAATAGGTTCTTTTTCATCTGAAAATCGCAAGGTACGGTAGGGCAATTTCATTTCAACAATCCAACCATCATCGGTTTTGGTAACGGCACTATCCCAAACGGCATTCCAGCCAAAATCTTCATTAATGGTAGGATTTGCAATCGCATCGGCTTGAACTCCGGAACTAAATACGATAAACTGAGTATCGTTTTGGGCATCGTTATTGGGGTTGATAACCACTTTAAAATAATCGGTTTGCCCAAAATTATCACGGTTGGTAAGCTGTGTCATCATGAGTTTTGGGTCGTCCTTAAGATAGGCCGCAATATATAGCGCTTGGTCATCAAAACTCATTTGAACCAAGGTTGTGCGTTCGTCGGTTTCCCGAATTCCAATGTCTGGTTTATATTGGGTGAAGTTTTGAGCTTTTTCTGCACGTTGCCAAATGTCATCGTTTAAAATGCCATCGATGATGGGAGGTGTGACTGCACGGATTATATTCAAAACCTTTTTATCTTTTGACTGTGCACTTAGTGAATTTACAGTTATAAAATTCACAAACATACATATTATCAGTATTTTAAAAAGCCGTTCAGTATTGATGTATACTTTAATTGTCAAGTGTAGAAGATTTTCTTTAAGTACGCACAAAACTACATTCTGCCTATGGCTATTTGTCATAAGTAATTGTTAAAACTAAGGATTTGGAAGTGATTCACGACACAATATTTTGGTATATTTATTGTTATGCTACAGTTGTAATTTATTTAAGCATGGGAAAATATAAAAAATTAGCACTGAGTATTGTGTTAGACCTAATTGGTTTAATAACCATTTTTGATATTATTTGGGCACCATTGTCTGGATATATAATGACCCAACTATACCCTGGAAAAAAGGGGAAAATTGCAGGTATTATGTCGTTTGTTGAGGAAATTTTACCAGGATTAGATATTATACCAACCTTTACAATCATGTGGTTTTATACCTATGTTTTTAGTAAGAGCGAACAGCCTGTAATTGAAATAAGTAAATAAAAAAAGCGACTTTCTAGTCGCTTTTTTTATTCATATTATGAATGTTAGTTAATCACAGCATACATAAAGGTCGTTTCGATATCTGTATCGCCACCTGCATTTGCAATATTTCCTTCAGAAACACCAGCACCATTTTTATTTGGTTCATGTCTTAAAATAACGGTAAGTGTATTATTACTCACATCGCCAGTAGTTAGACTGAAACTCAACCCAACAGGATTACCATCAGCATCATCATCTAAATAAGTAATTTGTGCTTGATTTGTTCCAGTCTGAATGAAGAAAAACTGGTGTTCGTCATCTTCTTCTGCAACTTCTTCAGTGATATCTTCAGCCGGATCCTCAAGCTCATTTAATAACTCGATAGAACCAGTATAGGTTGTATTCGCCATTAAGTTTGCACTAGGAGTATATGTGATGATGGGTGGATTTGGGCCATCTCCATCTAAATCCCGAGTTTGAAAGGTAACAGTTTGTCCACCACCTTCAGGCACTAAAGTTACTGTCATAGTAGTAATAACTTCTTCTTCGTTAATTGGTTCTGGCGCGTCATCATCGCTTGAACAACTGTTAAACGATACTGCGGCGATTGCCAAGATTGATAAAAATTTGATTGTTTTCATTGCTTTCATTGCTTTCATTGTTTTCATTTTTAATTGTTTAATAATTTATTTTTACTTGTAATATTACATTTCGTCCAAGATCATCAGCAAAATATCTTAGTCGATTTAGGTAATCTCTATAATTGGTGTTTAAAATGTTGTTTACACTTAAGTTCAGAGTTAAATTTGTTTTTGGACTTATTGCAAACTGCACTTCATTAGACCAATTAAGCAGGTGGTAAGCCGACGGCGGCGTACTCACGTCAACTAATACAAACTCATCTCTTGCGGCGATAAATTGTTCAAAATTGTTATCAGGAAATTCATTTTGCCTAAACACTAACTCGCTGGTGAGTGTACTGCTAAAATTATTCCATTCACTCTTAGTGTAATTTACACTATTTGTGGTTCTTATCGCTGGCACATCAATAAGTGCTGTATTAGAATCTAGGTCATATCCTTTTATAAAAGCTGTTTTATTTATAAAGTCAAAACCTTTAAAAAAATTATAATTCATGGTTATATCGGCACCATACAAATTAGCGTTGGTTTGGCGGTACTCCCATACTGGGAATGCACCTCTTAACGTTTGTTCAGTGCCGCGTGGCTCTATCAACACATAATCGCTGATGTGATTAAAAAAAAGCTCTAACATGAACTTAAATTTTTCTCTGCTGTAGATGTACGTTGAAGCGAGCCTAAAAGATGTTTCTTGTTTTATTCTTAAATCACCTAATTCAATTCTGGCAGCTGAATGGTGTAATCCATCACTAAATAATTCGGAAGGATTTGGAGCTCTTTTAGCCATACTAACATTTGCCAGCCATTCTTGGTTTTCAGAAACATCATAAGACATTCCTAAAGAAGCAGAAATATTATGGTAATTAAAAACTGGATTGGTGAGCAATTGTGTACCTAAATCATCTACCACAATATCTGCAAAATCTTCATCGTAGCCACGTTCTGTCCAACGACTGGTGCGATAAAACTTTTGAGCATCAATTCTGTTGAAATCATATCGAATTCCAGCATCAATATTCAAATCTTGATTTAGTTTCCATTGAGTAGTTAGAAAAGCACCGAAATCGTATTTATCATAATCGGGAATTAAGCGTCTTACACCAGTTTCAGGATTTGCAAAATTATTTTGGTATCTTCCCATTAAACCAAATGTATAAATCCTATCCAAATTTGAGTCCTTGCGCAACTCTGCTAAAACACTGTGCGTTTGAAGATTTAAATCTACAGCCGCATTGTTCCTATTATCGCCAATACGAACGTCATATTCAAAACGCTGGTTGTTTTGATAGTCATATTGCACCTCCATTTTACCAAATCCTTTAAGTCGCCTAAAAGCAGTTGCTTTAACTAAATGGTGTTGAATTTCTTGACGTGGTGAATCGATATCATAACTAAAATCATTGACAACCAAAGGCTGTTGACTATTTATAGCATTTACCAGATCATTAATATTACCGATATGCGATGCTCTTAGAATTCCAATTTCGTTATCTACATAACTATAAAAAACCTCAAAACCTTGTTTGAATGAATTGTAACCAGTTTGAACTGAAAAAGCGCCTGATTTTAATCCTGTATTGGTGAGATTATAATCTGGAGCTTCAAAGTCGCCATAGCGTTTGAGAGTGCCGTTTGCCGAAACAAACCAACCCTTTTTAAATGTTTTTGTTAAGGCAGTATGTAAGCTTCCGCCTCGACCATTTGTTTGTCCACTTAGGATTGTTTTTCCATATAAAGAATCTGTTTTAGCGAAGGGTTGCGACTTTAAACTTACCACACCAGCAATGGCATCACCACCATAGGCAAGCGCACTGGAACCTTTAATAACAGTTATGGCTCCAGCAGTGTTAACGTCAATATTTGGAGCATGTTCAACGCCCCAATCCTGATCCTGAAGTCTAACACCATTGGTCATAATTATAATACGACTGCTATGCATGCCATTAATAATTGGTTTTACAATAGTATTTCCTGTACTTAACGAGGTAACACCAGTAACTTCCTTTAAGGCATCGCCTAAACTCATAGAGCTATAAGCTTCCAAAGTTTCTGACGAAATTTTAGTTTCCTGCCCACTTTTGGTTTGTTTAGGCGCTTCGCCCGTAATGGTTATATTTTGTAAGTTTTCTATGTGGTGTTCTAAATAAACATCTCTTTTTATATCAGATTTCAAATCGATTTTTATTTCCTTGTCTTCACAACCTATGTGCGCAAACAAAATGGTGTAAGTTCCTGTGCAAAGCTCAGAAATTTCAAAATTGCCGTTTTCGTCTGATATAGCATATTTTTCTAATTCTTGGATATAAATAGTTGCACCAACGATAACTGATCGATCGTGGAAATCTATTACTTTTCCAGAAAACTTAAACGTACATTCTTGCGATACACCTAAAATGGAAAACATCAAGGTTATCACCACTAAAAATAATTTCATTTTGAAAATTTGCTTTTGGTAATTTTTTTAAACAAAAAACTAAACCAAAGCCGGCGGCGCTCTTAGTGAGAAAGATAAGTGCTGATGTTCGTATGAAAAGAAATATAATATACTTTGGTAGTTGGTGATAGTTGATAACTTATATTCTGAATAAACAACCACATCAAAAATTTGATCTTTTTGAATTTGAAATTTGTAGAACTCGCAATCAAGATCAAGACTGTGAAAATGCGTATCGGAAAATCCATTGCAAACTTGGTGCGTGTGATGATTAAATGAATGGGATAGTTTAACTACATATGGAGAAAGCACGGCACATACCAATAAAATTGCCAAACCTTTAAAGGTGATATGTAGTTTAAGTTTACTCATTTAAAAATCGTTTTAAACCAAAGTGCTTTAGCATTTTCTTCTCAAAATCCCAAAAGAATTTAAACTGGCCGAAAAGCCAACCAAAAAACACTAATAAAATTTGATAAAAAATAATGCCAATAATAATAAATAAAAACCAGTAGAGTAATGGGTTTAAGTTTTCTTTAGTAATTCCTAAAAGTGCAATAAAGGGACGACTAACAAACATTGACGATGTACCGGTGACAGCAAAAACTATAAAAATTCTGATTAGTTCCCATTTTTGCTTAACAACCCATCTATTTTCTAGTTTATTAATTACAAAAACTGAAACTTTTAAAATTACAAATACAATAAAGAAAGAAATTAATAAAAATAAAATTAGGTTCAAATCATCAAATAAGGCTTGCGTTATTTTCAATGCGCTGTAGCCTGCGATTAGTATTCCGATGAACGGAAATATTAATTGCCAATTACGATTGATTTCCCAAGAAAGTTTAAAATTTTTCATTTGCAAAACAAGGTGCAAAATTATTAAATTCTCGGGATAAATGAAGTCAATTTCTGATTATATTGTAATTGAAAATATATGAAGTAATTATAGAGTTGGTAATTTAAATCATAACCATAATTTGTGTCAGGTTGGTAATCAATTCGCATTTCGTAGAGATTAGGATTATAAGTCAACGGTTGTTGAACCCTTAAATTATATTCTTGTACAAATAATCGATTTCTGCTCTCTAAGAAACTTTGAGAATAATATCCAGGTGGATTTCCGAAGACTGCAACCAACCGTAAAAACCTGGTTCAATAATAATGATTTGGTATTCACCATCATCGCTCTGCATAGTAATTGTGTCGGTTAACTTTTGCGTATTCGGTCTTTCACCAATACCAACATCCGAAAATCCAGAAGGCTTGCAGCTAATAATGGATAAAACGAGAATCAATGTTGTAAAACTGAAATATTTTAAAATTATTGATACAATGTGAAATTATACAATAGACAATCAGGAAAACACCTATTTTAATTAGATTTAACAAAAAAGTCAGCCCATTATAAGAACTGACTCATTTTATTTTAAAATTAAAACTGTATTTATCTTTTTCCAAACAAACCACCGAGCAATCCGCCAATTCCACTTTTTTTACCACTTCTGTTTAGCACCATTCCAGCTACATCGTCTACGATCGAGCCGTCACCATCTGCATCTAATATCGAGTGCAGAAAGCTTTGTGTTTGAGATTGGCTATTGTTGGTTAAAAGGTTACCGATTAAACTAGTTAAATCGGATGTATTATTTATCTTATTTTGCTTGGTTTGTTTTCCGAGCAAGCCTAATAAAACGGGTGCTGCTACTTTTAAAATATTATCTACGGAACTAGCATCCAATCCAGCTTTTGAACCAATTGCTTTTTCAACTGATTGTGTTTTATTACCAAGAATATGACCAAGAATCTTAGATCCATCTTGTTTCACGCTTTCATTCACACCACCGTCAAACAAATCAAATAAATTATCTAAAATACTTCCGTCGTGATTTGTAGTTAAAGCATTCATAAGGCCAGCACCACCTTCGGGAGTTGTTGAATTGCGCTTCATGGCTTCCAAAAGTATGGGCATTGCCATTGTAAGTACACTTTGTGTTTTGGATTCTGATTGTCCTGTTTCGTTAGCAACTCCATTTATAATGGTTTTGCCCATATCACTATTTAATAAATCTAAAATTCCTGACATTGGTTTAGTGGTTTAGTTGACCTGAAAAATACAAAAAACTTTTTAAACGTGACTTCTATCTTAGTAATTAAATAGTTGTAAAGTATTATTTTAAAATACTTATAATTTGACTTGCTAATTCTGTACCAATTCTATCTTGTGCTTCGTTGGTTGCTGCACCAATATGTGGTGTTAAAGATACTGCGGGATTCATCAATACCTTAACCGCTGGTTTAGGTTCATTTTCAAATGTATCTAAACCGGCAAAGGCAACTTTACCAGATTCTATGGCATCTATTAAAGCCACTTCATCAATAACGCCGCCACGTGCTGCGTTAATTATGGAAACTCCGTTTTTCATCTTGTCAAATTCTGCTTTCCCAATTAAATAACTTTTTAGGGCTGGTACGTGAACGGATATAAAATCGCTTTGCGCTAATACTTCATCAAAATCTATAGTTTTTATATCAACTTTTAATGATTGTCCGTCAAAAATATCAACAGAAATACTCGCTCCTTTGATAAAGAGATCGGTGGCAATTACTTTCATTCCTACTCCCAATCCAATTTTAGCAACTTCTTGACCAATACGGCCGAAACCGACAATACCTAAAGTTTTTCCGCGCAGTTCAATACCTTTTGCGTAGGCCTTTTTTAACGCTCCAAATTTACTATCGCCATCTAAAGGCATGTTTCTGTTGGCATCGTGAAGAAAACGAACACCACTAAATAAATGCGCAAAAACCAATTCCGCTACAGATTGAGACGAAGCAGCTGGCGTATTTATAACATGTAAACCTTTACTCTTGGCATAATCAACATCAATATTGTCCATTCCAACGCCACCACGACCTATTATTTTCAGGTTCGGGCAAGCGTCAATTAAATCTTTACGAACTGAAGTAGCACTTCTTACTAATAAAACGGTTATATCGTTTTGATTGATGTAATTAATGAGTTGTTCTTGAGCTACGGTTGTTGTAATTACTTCAAAACCTCCAGCCTCTAATGCTTGTATGCCACTTTTTGATATTCCGTCGTTTGCTAATACTTTCATTTCAATTGTTTTATGCTTTTTGTTCTAGTTCACTCATTACTTCAACCAAAGCTTTCACACTGTCTAGTGATAAGGCGTTGTACATGGATGCTCTATACCCACCAACGCTGCGGTGACCATTTAAGCCGTTAATACCAGCTTCTTTGAGCATGGTTTCGAAAGTCTCTTTTAGATTTTCGTTTTCTAAAGTAAACGTTGCGTTCATTTTAGAACGATCCTCTTTAACTGCGTATCCGTTAAACAAAGGGTTGAGGTCAATTTCAGAGTACATCAACTGGGCTTTTTTGTCATTTTCCTTTTCAATAGCCGCAATGCCACCTAATTTTTTCAACCAACGTAGGTTGAGCATACTAGTATACACTGGAAAAACAGGCGGTGTATTGTACATACTACCTTTGCTTATGTGTTGTTTATAATCGAGCATTGCAGGAATTTTTCTGGAAACTTTTCCTAAAATATCTTCTTTAACCACCACAAGCGTTGTTCCTGCAGGTCCCATGTTTTTTTGTGCACCTGCGTAAATAATGTCGAATTTTGAAAAATCGAGAACACGAGAAAATATGTCGGAACTCATATCACACACCATTGGTATTTCGCAATTTGGAAATGATTTTATTTGAGTTCCAAAAATGGTATTGTTAGATGTACAATGAAAATAATCGTAATCGGATGGGATATCGTACCCTTTAGGAATATAATTGTATCCAGCAGCCTCTGATGAAGCTACTTCGTATATGTCATCGAAAATTTGCGCTTCTTTAATGGCATTTTTACTCCAGGTTCCTGTGTTTAAATAGCCAGCACGTTTTTCTAATAGATTCATGGCTACCATAACAAATTGCAAACTGGCGCCACCCGCTAAAAACAATGCTTTATAGCCTTTGCCTTCAAGACCTAAAAGCTCTAAAGAAAGAGATCTAGCTTCTTCCATTACATCTACAAAAGCTTTGCTGCGATGAGAGATTTCTATAAGCGAAAGGCCATTGTCAAATTCTACAACCGCCTCAGCAGCTTTTTGTATTACTTCTTGTGGTAAAATGCATGGTCCTGCGCTAAAGTTGTGTATTTTCATAGTGGTGATATTGTTATTTACTTTTAAATTCGAAATAAATTATGCTAAAATAGACTTAAAAAAAGTTCTACAAAGGTGCTAATTAATCGCTTATTATCTGTTGAAAATTCCATAATTTTTCAACTAAATCGTTAACAAAAAATCAACGGTATCGACATTATCGGCATAATCCCATAATTGTGGATTTTGAGTGCTTCCAAAGGGAATTCCAATGTCTAAATCGGGTAATGAAACGATACATTGTATAAGTTCTTTATCGTTTAATAGTTTCGATTTTAATTCATTTACACTATTGTAGTGTTCATAAAACACTGTTGAAATTGGCGATGCGTTTGAGGCATCGTCCTTCACCATAAAAAAGCCATTATCTAAAATATCGTATTCACTCATTAAATATACAGCCTTATTGTAATCGTAATTATTGGCGTATTTGTGATGGTTTATAATATCTTTCCAAGAATAAATCGCATTAAAAAAAGCATCAAAATTATAATTTTTCGGCACATATAATTTTGATACGTTGCGGCAACCTAGTCCAAAATATCTGAAAATATCTTCAGAAAGATGCTTTAAACCTTGTTCATTTTCTTCTCCAGTTAATACAGCCACCGAATTTCTATTTCTTCTTATGATAGAAGGTTTTCCCTTAAAATAATATTCGAAGTAACGCGCAGTATTATTACTTCCAGTTGCGATAACAGCTTCGAAAGTTGGCAGTTTCTCGGTGGTGAATTGAATGTAGTTTTCAAATTCAGGTTCTATGGCCGTGAGATAATCAGCTATTATAGGCAATAAATGCGCATCGTTAGACGACTGTTTTACAATTACTTTATGGCCACTGATCAAGACTGATAAAAAATCGTGAAAACCAACCAACGGAATATTTCCAGCCATTATAATTGCCACTTGTTTTGGTTTGACCTCCGAAAATGTATAATGAGATAACCAATTTTCTAAATTCTCTGAATGTAAAGCTTGCGACCAGTTTTTTAGAGCAAATGTTATGTTTTCGTATGTAAACCAAGCATTACTTTGCGTTGCCTTTTGTATTGTGTTTTGAAACCTTTCGTAAAAGCTTTCATTATGCGCAATATTCGGCTGCTGTGTCGACTTAATATTTGCAAATTGCTCTAAAAAAGCACCTAGTTTTGAGAAGGCGTTAATTCTTTGTTGTAAATTCATTTAGTATTTGGTTGTCTTATAACAAGGCGTTAATTTTGCAAAGTTAAAAAAATGGATGAACCGTTTTTTTATCGCTTGAAAAAGAATTTTTAAACTTGATAAATCATGGCAATAATTATAACAGACGAATGTATTAACTGCGGCGCTTGCGAACCAGAATGCCCAAACACAGCCATTTATGAAGGTGCTGACGATTGGAGATACTCTGATGGTACTAGTTTAAAAGGAAAAGTAGTCTTGCCTAGTGGAAAGGAAGTTGATGCCGATGAAACCCAAATTCCAATAAGTGATGAGGTTTATTATATTGCTCCAGACAAATGTACCGAATGCGTAGGCTTTCATGAAGAGCCACAGTGTGCTGCGGTTTGCCCAGTAGATTGTTGTGTCCCTGATGACAATCATGTGGAGTCCAAAGAAGCGCTTTTAGGAAAACAACGATTTATGCATCCCGAAGAATAACAATTATTCTTTTACAACGAATGTTTTCATGTCTTCCAGAGGTTCTAAAACTTGCTGGTTTTCCCAAATTGATGGCGTGTATTTATTGAGTTTGGTGTATTCAATATTTTTAGGCTCTTCAACGCTGCTAAATTTATGGTGAGTTATATTTTGTGAATTGGTAACTAGCATCTCCTTTTTCTCAACAGTGCGTCCTTCAATTAAAATTTCGAAACCAAATTTGTTTTTTGCTTTACTATTTTCAATAAAAGTAATGGAACGATTTACGTAAATATAATTTATCTTATTCTGCTGAATGTAAAATGGTTTGTATTTATCATTACTATCTTTTTCAAAATGAATACTGCCAAATTCACCTTCTTCTACATATTTAACACCAGCAATAAGTTTTAAGTTGACTTTGGTGCCGCGCTTGCCTTCAGCGAAACTGTAATCAAAGCGTTTTAAGGCATAATTATTAGCCATTACGATTAAAGTTCCTGCATATTTAGCTTTTCCTTTTCTTGGTGTAAAATCAATCACATAAGCCATAGAACCATCGGTATAAGCAACATCACGAATTGAAAAATCATAAAATTTGGTGTCCAAAATTTTACCAATAATGGTGTTTTCAAAATTGTGAATGTTAGAAAGCAGTGGATACACTCTTGATTTTAATTCGTCAACATTATGAATAGGTGCTTTGTCTTTCGCCTTTGTGCTTTTTAACGATAATGAATCTTCAACTTTAAAAATCCCAGTCCTTACTTTATAAGTTAAATTCGTGTCTAAAGCTTTTAAAAAAATCAGTTGGGATTTTTCTTGTACTTTTTCAACCGAATAGTCATTTTTAATATCTATAAGAACAGTTGATTGTTTGGGAATTAATTTCGTTTTTATCGAATCGGTGATAAATAAATTTCCGCTAAAATCATTAAAAGACTTGGATTTGCTACTAACAACATTAGATGTTAACTGGTTGATTGCGGTATTGAGTTCTGAAACTGATTTTTTCGGTAATGCCTGTGCTTTTTTTACATCTAAACCAAAATTCTCAAAGTCAAAATAATAGGTACCTCTGGAAAATATTTCGAGCTCGGTATTCGCTAAATCGTGATTATGCTTAAAATTTTTCCTAATATTAAAAATAATAGAATCTAAGTTGGGTAATTTATTGCTGATTATTATTTCATTTAATTGATTGACAGAAGCTTCTAATTCTATTTTGTAATTGGCTTTTCTAATGTTTTCAATTGAAATTTCAAGTTCTTGAAATCCTAAACAAGAAATAATTACCGATTTCACATTTGGATTATTAATGGTGAAAACGCCTTCGTCATTGCTAATCACACCATTGTATTCGTCAATTTTAACGGCTGCAAAAGGTATAGGATTGCCATTGGTTTTTTCAACTATAATTGCTGATAAACTTTGAGAATGTAAAATAAAAATCGAGAAGAAAGTGAAAACTGTGGTTGCTATGAATTTGATCATCTGTCAGGGTTTTCTTTGAGACGAAGATATTAAATATTTGTTACGACGCGAGCTGCTTAAAAGCGTTTTTATCTAAATTAAATCACATAAATAACTACATTTGCACTCGCAAAAATATTTTTTCATGAAAGCAGGTATTGTAGGACTTCCAAATGTAGGCAAATCAACACTTTTTAATTGTTTGTCAAATGCCAAAGCACAAAGTGCAAACTTTCCATTTTGTACAATTGAGCCAAATATTGGCATTGTGAACGTTCCCGACCGAAGACTTGAAAAACTTGAATCCTTGGTAAAACCGCAAAGAGTTCAGCCAGCAACAGTAGAAATTGTTGATATTGCTGGCCTGGTAAAAGGTGCTAGTAAAGGTGAAGGATTGGGAAATCAATTTCTAGCTAATATTAGAGAAACCGACGCTATTTTGCACGTGTTACGTTGTTTTGATGATGATAATATTGTGCATGTTGATGGTAGTATCAATCCTATTAGAGATAAAGAAACCATCGATATAGAACTTCAGCTTAAAGACCTTGAAACCGTCGATAAAAAACTTGAAAAAGTAAAACGTGCTGCCAAAACTGGCAATAAAGATGCTCAGAAAGAAGAAGCCGTTCTGCTAAAAATAAAGCAAGGTTTAGAAACAGGAACCTCTATTCGCGCTTTGGAATTTAGCGAAGATGATTACGAAGATTTTGTAAAACCATCTCAATTTATTACAGATAAACCTGTTATGTATGTTTGTAATGTTGATGAAGCTTCTGCCATTTCTGGAAATGCTTATGTTGAACAAGTAAAAGAAGCTGTTAAAAATGAAAATGCTGAAGTATTGTTTCTAGCTGTTGGCACCGAGGCAGATATTAACGAATTAGATAGCTTTGAAGAGCGCCAAATGTTTCTTCAAGATATTGGTTTAGCCGAACCTGGTTCATCTAAATTAATTCGTTCAGCATACAAACTTCTAAAACAGCAAACTTATTTCACAGCCGGTGTAAAAGAAGTGCGCGCTTGGACCATTGATGTAGGAGCAACCGCACCACAGGCAGCAGGCGTGATTCACACCGATTTTGAAAAAGGCTTCATTAGAGCTGAAGTAATTGCTTATGATGACTTTGTTTCATTCGGTAGCGAAGCCAAAGTAAAAGAAGCTGGCAAAATGCGCGTGGAAGGCAAAAATTATATCGTGAAAGATGGCGATATAATGCACTTTCTATTTAACGTGTAATTGTGTTTCCGTTCATTTCAGAGTTTCAACCCCTGATAAGGTTAGATTAAAACGGTTTTCAAAAGTTTTTTTTGGTAAGAATTAACCAAATTGGTTACAATATATAGCTGCTTTCTCAACAAAAACACTTATTTTATTGTTAATTACTTATTAGATGCGATGTTTCATTTTATTAACCGAAATATTATATTAGCATCGCACCAAAAAACACTACATAAATGACTCAAGAAACCAAATATACCGAAGATAATATACGCTCGCTAGACTGGAAAGAACATATCCGGATGCGTCCTGGAATGTATATTGGTAAGCTTGGTGATGGTTCTTCCGCCGACGATGGTATCTATATTTTACTAAAGGAAGTTTTAGATAATTCTATTGACGAATATGTGATGGGTGCAGGCAAAACTATTGAAGTATCCGTTCAAGGTAATCGTGTTACGGTTCGTGATTATGGGCGAGGCATTCCGTTGGGGAAAGTGGTAGATGTGGTATCTAAAATGAATACTGGCGGAAAGTACGATTCTCGAGCTTTTAAAAAATCGGTAGGTTTAAACGGTGTTGGAACAAAAGCTGTAAATGCTTTGTCCTCATTTTTTAAGGTGGAATCAACTCGTGACGGAAAGTCGGCATCGGCAGAGTTTTCAGAAGGAAATCTCAAAGATGAAGATTTAACCGACGAAACCACAAGAAGGAAAGGTACTAAAGTATCGTTTGTGCCAGATGAAACCATTTTCAAAAATTATAAATACCGGAATGAGTATATAATTAAAATGCTCAAAAACTATGTGTATTTAAATCCGGGCTTGACCATAGTCTTTAACGGAGAAAAATATTTTAGCGAAAACGGTTTAAAGGATTTGCTAAATGACAATATCAATCCGTCCGATAAAATTTATCCGATAATTCATTTACGTGGCGATGATATTGAAGTTGCTATGACGCACCATAAAACGCAGTATAGCGAAGAATACCATTCGTTTGTAAACGGACAAAACACAACCCAAGGTGGTACGCATTTGGCCGCTTTTAGAGAGGCACTAGTAAAAACCATAAGAGAATTTTACAATAAGAATTTCGAAGCTGCCGATGTGCGCAAATCCGTAGTATCCGCTGTTTCTATCAAAGTTATGGAACCGGTTTTTGAGAGTCAAACCAAAACCAAATTAGGTTCTACCGACATGGGTGGCGATTTGCCAACGGTAAGAACTTATATAAACGATTTTGTTAAAACTCAACTCGATAATTTTTTACATAAAAACCCTGAAACTGCTGAAAAAATGCTTCGTAAAATTTTACAAGCAGAACGCGAACGTAAAGAGCTTTCAGGAATTAGAAAACTTGCAAAAGACCGCGCCAAAAAAGCGAGTCTGCACAACAAAAAACTTAGAGATTGCAGGGTTCATTTTGGTGATCTAAAACATGATAGACGATTAGATTCAACCTTGTTTATTACAGAAGGCGATTCAGCATCTGGAAGCATCACAAAATCCAGAGATGTCAATACGCAAGCCGTTTTTAGTTTACGTGGAAAGCCATTGAATTCCTATGGGATGAGTAAAAAAATCGTTTACGAAAACGAAGAATTTAATTTGTTGCAGGCAGCATTGAATATTGAGGAATCAATGGAAGATCTGCGATATAACAATATTGTAATCGCTACAGATGCCGATGTAGATGGGATGCATATCAGGTTGTTGCTGATTACGTTTTTTTTACAGTTTTTCCCAGAATTGATAAAAGAAGGTCATTTGTACATTTTACAAACACCCTTATTTAGAGTTAGAAATAAAAAGGAGACCATTTATTGCTATTCTGAAGAAGAACGTAGAAATGCCATAGAAAAATTAAAACCAAAACCCGAAATCACCCGATTTAAAGGTTTGGGAGAAATATCGCCAGACGAGTTTAAGCATTTTATTGGAGACAACATTCGGTTAGATCCAGTTATGATGGATAACAATATGTCGGTTGAAGGTTTGCTTGAATTTTATATGGGCAAAAACACACCAGATAGGCAGGAGTTCATTATTAATAATTTAAAAGTTGAGCTAGATTTAGTGGAAGAACTTAAAGCATGAGAATAAACAACGCTAAAGTTAAAAACGTCATTATTTCAACCTACTTCATTTTAATAGTAGTTGCAATATTAATGGCTACCGTTTTTAGTGCTTTTAGCGAGTTAACACCGAATCCTGTTCTAACTTTTACTCTCATTCTAGTTACCTTTGTGTCTGCATTTATAATTGTACATCAAATTTCTAGATTTTTTGAATACGACAGCGATGGAATTAAAGTCGTAATTATAAATCGAGGTTTATTGCTTTCCGAACATTTCAACTATAGAGAAAGGAAAATTGAATTTGATAAACAGGAGCTTAGAGCCTTTAAGTTCAACAATTACTTTGTGTATAAAACTTTGTTAATTCAGTTGAAAACTAATTCTGGTCGCGTAATATCCGAACGATTTAACGTTACTTTGGTCGGTAGAAAAAAAAGAAAATACATCAAACAATCATTGAGTAAAATGATTAAACAAAATATAAAACATCAAACATAAGGAACATAATTAATGTCTGAAATACCTGAAGATTCTTTAAACGAACAAGAACACACCCCGCAAGAAACCATCACGAAGATTGATGGCATGTACAAAGATTGGTTTTTGGATTATGCTAGTTACGTTATTCTAGAACGTGCCGTGCCAGCCATTGAAGATGGATTAAAACCTGTACAGCGACGCATTTTACATTCCATGAAAGAGCTAGATGATGGCCGCTATAGTAAAGTGGCCAATATCGTAGGTCATACAATGCAGTACCATCCGCATGGCGATGCGAGTATTGCAGATGCCATGGTTCAAATAGGGCAGAAAGATTTGCTAATTGATACTCAGGGAAACTGGGGAAATATTTTAACAGGAGATAGCGCAGCGGCTTCAAGATATATTGAAGCGCGTTTATCAAAGTTTGCGCTTGATGTAGTTTATAATCCTAAAATAACCGAATGGCAAGCGTCCTACGATGGTCGAAAAAAAGAACCGGTAAACTTGCCCATCATGTTTCCGCTTTTGTTGGCTCAAGGTGCTGAGGGTATTGCCGTTGGACTATCTACTAAGGTTTTGCCACATAATTTTATTGAATTGATTGATGCCTCTGTAAAGCATTTACAAGGAAAACGGTTTACTTTATTTCCGGATTTTCCCACAGCTGGTATTATTGATGTCACGAATTACAACGACGGATTGCGTGGCGGAAAAATTCGCGTAAGGGCTAAAATCTCACAACAGGATAAAAATACACTGGTTATTACCGAGATTCCATTTAGCACGAACACTTCATCCTTAATCGATTCAATTTTAAAAGCAAACGAAAAAGGTAAAATAAAAATCAAAAAAATTGAGGATAACACAGCAGCCGATGTTGAAATATTAATACATCTACCACCAGGAATTTCACCCGATAAAACCATCGATGCACTGTACGCATTTACCAGTTGTGAGGTCTCAATTTCACCTTTAGGCTGTATAATTGAAGAAAATAAGCCTTTGTTTGTTGGTGTTTCAGAAATGTTACGTCGTTCTACAGATAATACGGTGGAGCTTCTACGACAAGATTTAGAAGTGCGATTAGATGAACTTGAAGAACAATGGCATTACGCTTCGCTTGAACGTATTTTTATTGAAAACCGGATTTATCGCGACATTGAAGAAGAAGAAACATGGGAAGGTGTGATCAGTGCCATAGACAATGGACTTAAGCCGCATATCGCGCATCTAAAACGTCCTGTGAAAGAAGAGGATATTGTAAAACTTACCGAAATTAGGATTAAACGAATTTCAAAGTTTGATATTGACAAAGCACAACAGAAAATAGACTCATTAGAAGATCAAATTGCTGAAATAAAGCACCATTTAAAAAATTTGATAGAATATGCTATAGCTTATTTTAATCGACTTAAAAAGGAATACAGCAATGGTAAAGAACGCAAAACTGAAATCAGATTATTTGATGATGTAGACGCTACTAAAGTGGTAATTAGAAATACTAAACTCTACGTAAACCGCGCCGAAGGATTTGTTGGAACCTCTTTAAAACGCGATGAATATGTTTGCGATTGTAGCGATATAGACGAGATTATCATTTTTACCGAAGAAGGTAAAATGATGGTGACAAAAGTAGATGCCAAAACCTTTATTGGTAAAAATATTATTCATGTAGCCGTTTTTAAGAAAAAAGACAAACGCACCATTTATAACATGATTTACAGAGATGGTAAAGGCGGACCATCGTATGTGAAGCGTTTTGCAGTTACATCAACAACGCGCGATAGAGAGTATGATTTAACCAATGGTAAAAAGGATTCTACAGTTTATTATTTTTCTGCAAATCCCAATGGTGAGGCCGAAGTGGTCACTGTTTTATTGCGTCAAGTAGGCAGCATTAAAAAATTGAAATGGGACATTGATTTTGCTGAAATTCTTATAAAAGGAAGAGATTCTAAAGGTAATTTGGTCACCAAATACAGCGTTAAACGAATAGAACTGAAGGAAAAGGGAATTTCAACTTTAAAACCCCGTAAAATATGGTTCGACGATGCTGTACAGCGTTTAAATGTTGACGGTCGAGGTGAGCTTGTTGGAGAATTTAGAGGTGAAGACAGATTGTTAATTATCAAACAATCTGGTTTTGTTAAAACGATAATTCCAGAGTTAACTACCCATTTTGATGACGATATGATTGTACTGGAAAAATGGATTCCCAAAAAACCAATTTCTGCTATTTATTTTGATGGTGAAAAGGAGCGTTATTTTGTGAAGCGTTTTTTAATTGAAAACGAAGGCAAGGAAGAATTGTTTATTTCCGACCATCCTAAAAGTCATTTAGAAATTGTTTCAACCGATTGGAAACCAATGGCAGAGGTTGAGTTTACCAAGGAACGCGGCAAAGAACGTAAAGACAATCAGCAAATTAACCTTGAAGAATTTATATCGGTTAAAGGCATTACAGCTTTGGGTAACCAGTTGACCAAAGAAAAGGTAAATCAAATAAATCTATTAGACCCCATACCATACGAGGCTCCCGAGGAAATTCCGGCGGTAGAACTTGAGGTTGTGGACGAAGAAACTATAGAAACTCCTGAAGATGTTAATGAGTCAAATTCAGAGGATAACTATGAAAAAGGTGAAGGAAATGGTGGACAGATTACTTTGTTTTAAATCAAATTAACATATAATCTATTTTGATTTAATAGCCAATCCTTTTTGTTTTTTGGCCTCGCCAACGTATGAGTATTCAAATACGTAAGATGAATCGGTGGTGATCAATATTTTTAGGTGTACATCTTTTCGCTCGGCCCGATTTTTTGGATTAATCGTTTTAAATATAACTTCGCAGTCATTGATCCATCTAACTGTTGAGGAATCGGTTTTACCTTCAAAAGTCTCTATTTGAATAAGGTCATTGCGCTTAAAGGTTGAAATATAATCAACATCATCAATGCGGATGGTGCTTGTAAATGTTCCGGTTTTAAATTGTTTACAGTCACGCTCAATTTGATAGCAAGAACAAAACATAATTAGAGAAGAAAGTAAGAGGAGCTTATTCATTTATTTTTTTGGCAAAAATAAGTATTAGTGCGATAATAAACGAAAATTAGATAATCACCTATCACTTTAATTATTAGTTTCGAAATTTTCAAAACTACCGTCGGAATAAAAAATCACAATACGCTCAATTAATTTTTCAGATTTTGAAGCGCGTTTTTTTTCAATCACTTTTTCTTCTGTAAGAAGTGCAGATGGTTTTATAGTTTCAATTTTTTGTTCAGTCTTATCAGAAGGGAAATGTCCTTTACCATTCAATAACCAATACAATTCAACTTCGGGATAGGAAGTAAGAACCTTCATTACAAAATCTAAACTGGGCTTATTTCTACCCGATAAAATATGTGAAATAGAGGAGCGCTGAACACCAATATTATCGGCAAACGAAGAGGCTGACTCACCATAATATTGAATCACTTTTTCAAGTCTTTTGGAGAATTCAGGTGTGTTTATCATTGTAAATTATCTTTGGGTGCAAATCCGATTACAAATGTAAAAACAATATTCCATATATGCTTTAAAATTGCAATGAATTTGTTATTTGTATTAAACTAATTATTTACGAAAGACTAATTAAATTACTGAAAATAAACATTTAATATAACTTATTTTAAGTACCCATTAAGTTTTGATATAAATAACACTTTATTGTAACAATTCCTGTGTAAACTTGTAAACAAACACAAGGATTTTAAATAGTCACGCTGTTTACAAATGTAAATTAACAATTGTATACCTTTGTCTTTGATTAAAAAATTATGACGACTAGTAAATTAGATTTATGGTTTAAATCCTACAACGAAAAATCCCTTTCGCATAGGTATATCACTCATGAAATGATCGTGCCTTTGATTCAAAACTTAGGCGCCAATTTCAAGGTTGATGTGGTAGGTCATTCAGTTAAAAATATTCCGATAGAAACCATCACTTTTGGAAACGGGCCTACTAAAATTTTAATGTGGTCTCAAATGCACGGCAACGAAAGCACAACAACAAAAGCTCTTTTCGATGTGTTAAACACCCTAATAATGGAACCTTCGTTAAATCCATTTTTTGATGAACTAACAGTTTGCATTGTTCCAATGTTGAATCCAGATGGTGCGTTTGCCTACACACGAGTAAATGCAAATCAATTCGATTTAAATAGAGATGCCCAAGAATTGACCCAACCTGAAAGTAAAATACTTCGACAAGTTTATAACAGCTTTAAACCTGATTATTGTTTTAATTTACATGGACAGCGCACTATTTTCGGTGCTGGTAAAACTGGAAATTCTGCAGTTGTTTCGTTTTTAGCACCTGCTCAAGACGAACAGCTAACGGTTACGAACACTAGAAAAACCGCTATGGAAATTATTGTACAACTCAACATTAAACTTAAAGCAGATTTGCCTAATCAAATAGGGTTATATGATGATGCATTTAATATCAACTGTGTTGGAGACACGTTTCAAAGTTTTAACACACCTACTGTTTTGGTGGAAGCAGGCCACATTAGAGAAGACTATCCACGCGACATAACTCGTAAATATATTTTTAAAACGCTATTATTGGCTTTCGATTATTTGAAGTCTGGTGTCGTGATAAAAAATGAAACTGTAGAACAATACCAATCCATTCCATTAAATGAAAAATGCTTTTTTGATGTTATTATAAGAAATGCAAGAATCGAAGACGGTTCTAAACAAGTAGATATTGCGTTTCAGTTTGCAGAAGTTCTACAGAATGGTAAAATAGTATTCAAACCTAAAGTTGAGAAAATAGGAGATTTATCTGAATTTTTTGGCCATAAGGAAATTAATGCAAAGGGAAATTTGGTAAAAACAAATACCAATAAGACCATTTATGAAGGTTACGAAAACGTTTTAGTTTTGATAAATAACGAAAAAATACCCGTTATGCTTTAAAATAGCTTAATAAAAAGACTGTTTTATTAAATTAAATACATTAATTTTGCTGAAACTAAAGAATTAATGTAATGGCAAAATTTAAACTAGACGAAGTCGACCACCAAATTTTAGACATGCTAATCGACAATACGCGTGTACCTTTTACCGATGTTGCTAAAAAGCTTTTAGTTTCTGCAGGAACAGTTCACGTAAGAGTAAAAAAAATGGAAGAAGCCGGAATTATTCAAGGTTCGTCATTAACTTTAGATTATCAAAAGCTCGGCTATTCATTTATTGCCTACGTGGGTATTTTTTTACAAAACACATCTCAAACAAAATTTGTGTTAGAACGTATTAACGAGATACCGTATGTTACTGTTGCACATATAACTACGGGAAAATTTAATGTTTTTTGTAAAATTAGAGCCAAAAGCACCACACATGCTAAGGATATCATCTTTATGTTAGATGATATTGAAGGCGTTTACCGCACTGAAACAATGATTTCATTGGAAGAAAGCATCAATGACAAAAAACGATTAATGCACACCATATTTAATGAACTATAACTATCTTAACACTAATTGCCTTAAGCCCTTCAATATCCACAGATAACGAAGGGTTTTTGTTTAAATGAAAATCAAGATGAATTTACAGTCCAACGAATACCATCCCTATTACGATTTATACTTGTCTAAATGTCCTTTTGAAGATATTGGACAAGGCTTAACAGAAAGTAAGAGCGATTTTACTTCATTTCTAAAATCCATACCAGATGAAAAATTAGAATTCCGCTACGCCTTAGACAAATGGACTGTAAAAGAGGTAGTGCTTCATGTTGTGGATACTGAGCGCATATTTGCCTATCGTGCCTTACGCTTTGCCAGAAGAGACTTCACGTCCTTAGCGGGATTTGATCAAGATGAATACGTGCCGCTTTCAAAAGCGAATAAACGGTCCATAGCATCTTTAATAGAAGAGTTCGAAACGGTTAGACAGTCAACCATTTCCTTATTTAAAAGTTTTGAAGTAGAAGATCTTTTACAGATAGGCAAAGCGAGTTCAACTGATGTCTCGGTGCGTGCGCTTGGATATATATTAATTGGTCATCAAAATCATCATAAAGAGATTATTGAGCAACGTTATTTATAACAGTTATTGTAAAAGTCAAAAGCTTCAACAATTAAATTATTTTCTACCTTACAATCTAATTTTGGACTGCCAATATTCTCTAAAAGCACAAAATTTATGTTTCCGTAACTATTTTTTTTGTCGTGTTTTAACAATTCAATAATGGGGTTATATTCGTTTGAATTAATCTCAACTTTTTGATATAGCCTAGTTATAATCGAAACAACTTCATCTAAATCTTTTTTTGAAAATTCAGCGAGTTTATAAGAAATAAAACACTCCAAAATTATACCAGCGGCTATCGCCTCACCGTGTAATAATTCACGTTTACTAGGATTAGTCAAATAAAACGACTCCACCGCATGACCTAGTGTATGTCCGAAGTTTAGCGATTTTCTCCGGTCATTTTCAAAAGGATCTTCAGTTACAATATCGTATTTGATTTGTACTGATTCATAAATGAGCGCATCTAATTCATCGAAATTTTTCAATGTCCAATCATTGAATTTATTCCAATAATTACGGCTATAAATAAGTCCGTGTTTGAGCATTTCAGCAAGGCCTGAAAGCATTTGTATATCCGGTAGGGTTTGAAGGAATGATGTGTCTATCAAAACCATTTCACCTGAATTAATAACACCAACCTGATTTTTTAAAACACCTAAATCAACGCCTGTTTTACCACCAACTGATGCATCTACCATAGCCAATAAAGAAGTAGGAACGTTTAGATATGAAATGCCACGCTTGTAGGTACAGGCGACAAATCCGCCCAAATCCGTTACAACGCCGCCACCTAAATTAATAATGAGCGCTTTTCTATCGGCATCTAATTCGGCTAAAGCTTCCCAAACACCAACGCAAGTTTCAATATTTTTATGAATTTCACCAGCTTCGATTTCAATAATTTCAATAGTGACCTCGGTTTCTACATTGGCTAAAAATTTCGGCAGACAATAATCATGCGTGTTACTGTCTACTATCACAAATATTTTGGAAAATTTTACCGTATTAAGGTAGCTATTGAGGTGCTTGTAAGCTTCAGCATTAAAGTGAATTGAATAATTATCGGCTTGTATAGAAGTCATGTTTTTTAAAACAAAAAATTAGATGGTGAAATTAATTAGATTTTGTTAGAAAAACACCCTAAAATGCTGGTTTTTTATGTCTGCAATTAAGGAATATTTAGCATAAAATGGATATTTGAATCTTCTTAATTTCTATATCTTTACACTCGATTTTTAATATTTAAACGACCTTATTTCTGCCCGAATGACAAATAACCAACTATTTGAAAACACGAAAGTTGCATTTCAACTAAAAACCGATTCCGAATTAGAACGTGCCTATTTTCTATTTAAAATGATCTCTCACGAACCTTTGGTGCGAATAGGAACGGCAGCAACCAATTTTGCACTAAAAGCGCATTTACCAGTTGAAGGATTGATTAGGTCCACTGTTTTTGATCATTTTTGTGGAGGCGTTAATGAAGAAGATTGCTTAAAAGTGATCGACAAAATGTATGAAAGTGGAGTAAGTTCGGTGCTGGATTATTCTGTTGAAGGCAAAGAAACGGAAGCGCAATTTGATGCTGCCATGGAAAAAACTTTGAAGATTATTCGATTTTCAGATGATCGTGATGCTATGCCAATTGCGGTTTTTAAACCTACAGGTTTTGGCAGATTTCATTTATACGAAAAGAAAAGTCAAGGAAAATCATTATCTGCTGATGAACAAAACGAATGGGATAGAGTAGTAGCCCGATATCATGCGGTTTGTAAATTAGGAAAGGAAAAAGATGTTGAAATTCTTATTGATGGAGAAGAATCTTGGATGCAAGATGCTGCAGATATCTTAGTTGAAGAAATGATGTCTCATTACAATACCGACAAACCAATAGTTTACAATACATTACAGCTTTATCGCTGGGATAGATTGGATTATTTGGTGCAACTTCACAAGCGTGCAATTAAACAGGGATTTAAAATCGGCGTTAAAATAGTTCGTGGTGCTTATATGGAAAAGGAACGGGAACGTGCTCATGAAAAAGGATATAGATCACCTATTTGCGATAGTAAATTTGAAACTGACCGGAACTTTAATGACACCATGAAATATATTTTGGAAAATATAAATGATATTTCGGTGTTTGTTGGGACCCACAACGAAGTTAGTAATTATATAGCCATGAATTTAATGGATAAGTTAAACATCGCTAAAAACGATAATAACGTTTGGTTTGGTCAACTGTACGGCATGAGTGATCATATCAGTTTTAATCTCGCAGCAGCAGGATATAATGTTGCTAAATACGTGCCATTTGGACCAGTTAAAGACGTTATGCCATACCTGATAAGACGCGCCGAAGAAAACACCTCGGTTGCAGGGCAAACCAGTAGAGAACTTAATTTAATAAAAAAAGAACGCCAACGCCGCAAGTTAGATGACTAACTTACTAATCGTTTAATCCAAGATTTTTTCTTTTTGTTCGGATTATTTCCGTAGCCGTAGCCATAACCCTTTTTTTGTTCGGTTCCATTTAGTAAAACCGTCATATTTGGTAGCCTTTTTTCCGTGTACATAGTCTGAGCAATATGAAGTTGACGTTTGTCAATATTGTTGGCGCTCACAACATACAAAAACAAATCAGCGAATTTACTGATAAGCAAAGTGTCGGTCACCAAACCAACAGCTGCAGTATCTACAATAATGTAGTCGTATTCTTTTTTAACCTTTTTAAATAATTCTTCAACGCGTTCGCTCATAAGTATTTCAGCAGGATTTGGTGGAATTGTTCCAGATGGTATAATATGAAGAAAGGAATTATCTTCTACTTGTATAGTTACATCGGTAAGTGACTTACTTTTATCTGAGATATAGTCGGTGAGTCCTTCTTTTGTTTCTATATTTAAATAATCATTAACTCTCGGAATTCTAATGTCAGTTTCTATTAATAAAACTTTTTTCTCTGAAAACGAAAATGACGAAGCTAAATTGATAGACGTATGCGACTTGCCTTCCTGGCTTGTGGTTGACGTTACAAAAATGGTTTTGCAAGGATTGTCATTATCTTTAAGAAGAAATCCGATATTGGTTCTAATAATTCTAAAAGCCTCGGCTTTAGGCGAGTAGTCTACTTTCTTTATCAGCCTGCTTTTGGAAGATGATTTAGGAATATCGCCAATGTAAGGTGCACTCACTATTTTAAGCAAGTCGTTTTTAGAATGAATTTTGGTGTCCAATAAATCTCTTACATAAATTATTGAAACAGGAATAAAAAGTCCAAGCAAAATGGCAGCTAAATAAATAATTTTAGGTTTGGGATTTACAGGACTGTCCAAAGCATAGGCCTGGTCAATAATTTTTGCATTCGGTGAAGACATGCCTAAGGAAATGGCGGTTTCTTCTCTTTTTTGAAGTAAGTATAAATACAGCGATTCTTTGATGTCTTGTTGACGTTTAATATCTCTAAATTGTCGCTCTTTTCCGGGAGCAGAGTATATTTGAGAACTAATTCTAGCATCTTCTCGATTGAGGTTATTAAGGGTAATATTATTAGCCGATTTTATATTTTTAAGGCTCATATCGAGGTTTTCCTTAAGCGACTGAATTTGATTATCTAAGTTCACAACCGTCGGATTTTTTTCACTCGAACTTTTTAAAATCCTGTTACGTTGCAATACCAAATCGTTATGAATTTTGGTTATTTCAGATATGTTTGAATCTGCGATACCCACATCAGCAGGTAACAAATCGGCATTGCTATTGTTTTGCTGAAGGTGATCACTCATAAAATCAATTAATTGCAACTGATTCGCAGTTGTTATAATTTTAGATTCGTTTTCACGTTCGCTTTGAAGGTAAATACTTGATTGGGCCTGCAGTGCGGTCAATCGGTTGTCCTTTTGTAATTTTTCCGCAGTAAAATCTACATTTTCGAGCTCGTTGGATACAATGTTTAATCTACTATTAATAAAATCGGAGGTGGTTTTAACAATAAGCTCTTTGTCGTTGATAACATCGTCGTTATACTTTTCTATAAATTTATTTAATACAGTTACCGCCTTTTCAGGAGAAGTTTCAATAACGCTCAACTTCACGATATTCGATTTTAAATCACTTTCAATTTTAATTTTTGACTGGTAACCTTCTATAATGCTTCTTAAAGGTTTTAACCTAATTTCCACAAAAGATCCAATTTCCGAACCGTAATTGCCAAAGTTAGGTGTGATGATAAATTCGCCAAATTTCGAGGTTACTCTTTCACCGAAAGCATATTTCTCATACTCATTTTTCTCAAATTCTAAAATGTTTTTAGCGTTAATATTAGAAAGTTCAAAATGGGTTTTAGAGATTATTTTTATAAAAAAAGTAGCATATATAGTTTTCACTATAGAATCTGAGACTAAGAAATTAATATTTATTGGTTGATTTGAGAAAATTTCTTGAGTTTTAACTTGACCAAGAACAAAATATTGAATATTTAAATTTAAATCGTCAACAACTTCGCTAGCGATAGCACGGGATTTGATAATTTCTACCTCATCGGCAACTTTAGAAAATGAATTTGAAAACATTC
>NZ_DAISXK010000036.1:0-28199 GCF_036825875.1 Paucihalobacter sp.
ATGTTATGACTTTAAACTGTGTAGTAGTTGATGATTCTGCGATTCAACGCTTATCTATTGTAAAGTTAATTGAGAATCATTCCTCACTTAATCTTATTGCAGAATACAGCAGTGCCCTAGAAACCAAAAACGGCTTAAATACTCACAAGGTAGATCTTATCTTTTTAGATATTGAAATGCCAGTGTTAAACGGATTTGAACTTCTTGATGTACTCAATAACAAACCCCAAATTATTTTTGTTACTGGTAAAACAGAATATGCCTTTAAAGCATTTAATTATGATGCTACTGACTACCTTCAAAAACCAATAACTAAAGAACGTTTTAATCAAGCTGTTGAGAAAGCCCTAGAACAACACAAATTGAAACTTGACTTTAATGAAGCCGATGGCGAACATATTTTCGTTAAAAGTAATCTAAAAAAACGAAAAGTTTACATTAAAGATATAAAATGGATTGAAGCCTTAGGTGATTATGTAAAAGTAGTTACAGAAGAGAACAGCCTAGTTGTGCTTTCAACCATGAAAAGCTTTGAGCAAGAATTACCTGAAGGTAAATTTTTGAGAATCCACAAATCTTATATTGTTAATCTTGATAAAATAGACAGGTTTAACAGTAAAAATGTGGAGGTTGGCGCTTACGAAATACCTTTGAGTCGCAACAAAAAAACCCAGCTGGTGGATGCCTTAAACAACATAACCTAATAGTTATCGACGTTTAAAACTACTTTAACAGCTCTAAAATCTTTTACACTTTGGAAGCTATTGTTTATCTTTACAATGGCTTCTTTTGTTTTTTTTAGCGATTGATTGCTTCCTATTTTTATAAGAATATTTTTGTGATATTGATTTCTAATCCGTGATATTGGTGGAAACTCCGGCCCTAGAACTGAATCTCCAAACAATTGTTTTAAAGAAGTTGCATACCAATCAGCTGCAAAATTGGTCTTTTGAAAATCTTTATGTTTTAAAGTAATTTTAATCAGCCTATATAATGGTGGATATTTAAAATTATGTCGTTCGTTCATCTGTTGAGCGAACATTTCGTAGTAATTATTTTGAGACACCTGTTGTAGAATGTTGTGATCAGGATTAAAGGTTTGAATTAAAACTTTTCCGCGTATATCCGTTCTGCCAGCGCGACCTGCTACTTGTGTCATCAATTGAAAACTGCGTTCATGGGCTCTAAAATCTGGGAAATTTAGACTGCTATCGGCATTCATGATACCTACAACTTTTACATTTCTAAAATCTAATCCTTTAGTTAGCATTTGCGTACCAACCAATATATCTACTTCTTGGTCTTGAAAGGATCCTATTACTTTTTGGTATCCGTATTTTCCTCTGGTGGTATCTAAATCCATTCTGGCTACTTTAGCCGTAGGGAATAACTGCTTTGCTTCTGATTCTATTTGCTCAGTTCCGAATCCTTTGGTATCTAAATGATGACTTCCACAAGCACCGCATTGTTGCGGCATCGCTGTATGGTGACCGCAGTAATGACAACGAAGCTGGTTGCGATATTGATGGTAAGTTAAACTCACATCGCAATTGGGACATTGAGGCGCATGACCACAGGTTAAACACTCTACAATAGGTGAATAACCACGACGATTTTGAAATAAAATCACTTGTAAATTATTACCTAAAGCTTCATTGATTTCGTCTATCAATCTCAGGCTAAAATGGCCTTTCATACGTTTGCGTTTGTGCGCATCTTTTATATCAACCAATTCCATTTCAGGCATTTGAACTTTATTAAAACGCTGGTTAATTTCAACCAATGCGTATTTCTGCTGCCTGGCATTATAGTAACTCTCCAAACTCGGTGTAGCTGAACCTAAAAGGGTTTTCACAGTAAATAAATGAGCCAAAACAATGGCCGTATCGCGTGCATGATATCGCGGTGCCGGATCGAACTGCTTATACGATTGTTCGTGTTCTTCATCTACAATAACGAGTCCTAAATTTTTAAAAGGCAGCAACACCGAAGAACGAGCCCCAATAATAATGCGACCTTTTGATGTATTTTGCAGTACATGATTCCACACTTCCATTCGTTCGAAAGACGAATACCTCGAATGAAATACTGCCACCAAATCACCAAAATGCGCTTGTAAACGCTCGACTAATTGAGTAGTTAAGGCAATTTCTGGAACTAAATAAAGGGCTTGTTGCTCTTTATCGATAACTGCTTCGATTAGTTTGATATAGATTTCAGTTTTACCCGAAGAAGTAACCCCATGAACCAAACACACGGAGTTGGTTTCAAACGATTTTTGAATCTCTTGTAAAGCTGTTTGTTGAAAATCCTCTAAAACTAAAGCTTCGGTATTAATGTTGCCTTCATATTTTACTCTATCTTTTTTTTGATGGTAGACTTTCAAAACTTCTTTATCTATCAATGAGTTGATAACAGAATCCGAGGCATTAATTTCGGCTTTTAAAGTTTCCATTTTAATTGCCTGCGACGATCTTGCCGACATGCTGAAAAAGGTTAAAACAACTTCACGTTGCTTGGGCGCTTTTGTTAGGCTATCTAAAAGTTCGCGCAAGGCAGCTTCAGTTTTATAAGTTTCGTTGATTTTGACGTATTTAACTAATTTAGGTTTGTAGGTTTCAAATAATTCCTCTTGAACAATGACTAGTCCTTTTTCTATCAAACTATTCACTACCGGTAACACTTGTTTTTTCTCTAAAATCGATACAACCTCATCAATAGAAATCGAAGATTGATGCTGTAAAGCTTCTACTATTAAAAACTCATCGTCGGTGAGTGATATTTCTAGGTCATTAAATTTGTTAGCACTTTTAATAATGGTTTCACTTTCTATTAAAAATCCACTTGGTAAAGATGCTCGCAATACTTCGCCTAAGGTACATACGTAATATTGGGCCATCCATTCAAATAATTCAATTTGTTTTGTGGTAATTGTAGCATGGTTATCTAAAATTTGATAAATAGGTTTTGCCTCATAAATCAAAGGTGGATTTTGGTGAATACTACAAACTACCGCAGTATACACTTTTCGTTTACCGAATGGCACGGCCACGCGCATTCCAGGTATTAAAAAATCGGATTCTGCTTTGGTAATATGGTAGGTAAATGCCTTTTGAAGCGGAATGGGCAGTATGACGTCTATAAAATAAGCCATCATTGATTAAACTTTCTTAAACGGTTAAGTGAAGCGTTTAGCTCGTAACCCAGCAACAAAATATTAGAATTTAACCACAAATAAAATAAAAGAATTAGCAAGGCACCAATTGAGCCGTAAAGTTCGTTGTATTGAGAAAAATTATCAATATAAACACCGAACAAAAAAGAGGTTACCATAATTAGTAAGGTTGTTAGTGCTGCACCAATAGAAAAAAATCTATTGTTTCTACCTTCTTTGGTACCAAAATAGTAAAGGGTTGAGGTGGCGATGTAAGTCATAACTATAAAAAAGAGATATTTACCTACCACAATCCAATTGAGTGCCGAACCAGTATCAGAAAAACTTTGACCTGTTAAACTATTATATAACGGTTGCATGATATAAATTTGAAAAAAACCAAAAACTGCTACCGTAAGAATAACTAAAAACGCCAAAATTAATGCTACACCAAGCGCATATAAATATTGCTTGAAAATATTACGTGATAATTGCTCGTGATAAGAACTTTCGAATCCTGAAAATATGGCACTTACGCCATTAGCCATTAAAATAATAGACAATATAAAAACCGTCGATAATAGACTTCCACTACTATCTCTACTGATGTTGTCAAAAATGTTTTGTGAGAAAAACTCAAAGGTTTGGGGTGGCAAAATAGAATCTAAAAAGGCTAAAAAATCTTGCTGAAAATTTGCAATAGGAATAATTGGAATTAAAATTATGACAAACAATAAGAAAGGAAAAATAGCAGTAAAAAAATTAAACGCAATAGCGCTAGCACGCGTAGTTACTGCTCCTTGAACGATGCCTATGACGTATAGTTCCATTAAATCATAGGTTGACAAACCTTCAAAACCTGGTAGCTTCAAACCTTTCAAAAACTTAACAACATTTTTGATAATTGGAATTTTCTCAAGTTTGTCTTCAACTGGTTTAGTCATAGTATTTATTTTGAAGCAGCTTCAGTCTTATGCTATCATTCTATAGCTTTTAGGCTTAAATCCATATTATACACCGAATGCGTTAAGGCACCCGAAGAAATAAAATCGACACCACACAAGGCGTATTCTCTAATGGTTTTCTCATTAATACCACCAGAAGATTCGGTTAAACATTGGTCGCCAATCAGTTTGACAGCCTTTTTGGTATCCTCGAAATTAAAGTTATCAATAAGAATACGATACACACCTTCATTTTCAAGTATTTCTTTAATTTCCTCTAAATTTCGGGCTTCCACGATTATTTTTAAATCCTTGTTGTGTTCCTTCAAATAGTGCTTTGTTTTTATAATTGCTTGGCTTATACCACCACTGAAATCGATGTGATTATCCTTCAACATTATCATGTCGTATAAAGCAAATCTATGATTTTCACCACCACCAATTTTTACTGCCCATTTTTCTAAGGCGCGAATGCCTGGAGTTGTTTTTCGGGTGTCTAAAATCTTAGTTTTTGTACCTTCTAACAAATCCACAAACAGCTTGGTTTTAGTTGCAATGGCACTCATCCGCTGCATAGCATTTAATACCAACCGTTCGGCTTTTAAAATTGATTGCGATGCACCTTCCACAAAAAAAACAATATCACCATATTTAACTGTAGATCCATCTTCAATCAACACCTCCAACGTCATGTTTGCATCAACATAGGCAAATACTTGTTTGGCAAACTCAACACCTGCAATAATTCCGTTGTCCTTAACTAAAAGCTTCGCTTTACCCTTAGCAGTTGAAGGAATGCATGCTAGAGAACTATGGTCGCCATCACCAACATCTTCGCGTATGGCGTTGGCAATAATTAAAGCTATTTCGTCGTTGAATTGTTCTTTTGAAATCATAACAACCAAATTTGCTGTAAAAGTAACGAATTCAAATTCCAAATTGCAAATTCTAAATTCCAATAAAATTGTAATTTTGCTTTATGACTATCAAACTAATTTGCATTGGTAAAACCGATAATAGTGCATTGCAATCTTTAATTGAAGAATACGCCAAACGACTTGGTTTTTACATCAAATTTGAATTGGAACTCATTTCAGATTTAAAAAAGACGAAAAACCTCTCAGAAGCACAACAAAAAGAAAAAGAAGGCGATTTAATTTTGGCTAAGATTAGCGCTAGCGATGTATTAATTCTTCTTGATGAAAACGGCGAACAATTCAACTCTGTATCATTTGCTGATTACCTCCAAAAACACATGAATTCTGGTATTAAAAATTTGGCATTTGTTATTGGTGGACCTTATGGATTTTCCGATGCTATTTACACTAAATCCTCAGGAAAACTGTCGTTGTCAAAAATGACTTTTTCGCATCAAATGGTGCGTTTATTTTTTATTGAGCAGTTGTACCGAGGTTTTACTATCTTGAAAAATGAACCTTATCATCATAGATAAATAGAGGTTGCTTCTAAAGAAAAAACCCTTTTAAATATTTCTAAAAGGGTGATGTTTATTTTAATTAAAATGTTTTAAACGTTTCTTTACGTTTTTCAAGCTGTTTTTTAAGATCGCTTATGGTTTCTTTTACAGACGCTTCAAAAGTCTTTTCGTTTGAAGTAGCAAAAATTCTTGGACCAGGCATGCTGAGTTCTATACTACAGATTTTACCACGATTGTTGTCTTTTGCATCTTCTTTGATATAAACTTCAGCATTGATAAGCCATTCGTATTTCTGACTTAATTTTTCTAAATTTTTATTGACAAAGGTATTTAAACTATCACTACTATCTAATTGCACGTATTGAATACTAACTGTCATAATTGATTTATTTTGGGTTTCTACTCAAATATAACACCAATTTCCCCAACTAATCATGACCTCGATCAGTTTAACGTAATTTTAGATGTTTGAAAAAAAATTATCTCAACAATTAAAAATGGTTTTAAACATACAAACCAAAAGTGATGCGCGCCGAATCGAAAAATACCAAATCTATTTGATAACAATTTCTACTAAAAATAACAAAATCATACTTAAATAAGCCTTGTATTTAGTAATTTTAAGTCATGTTCTAAATAATTATAAATGAAAATAGTGTTTGCCACAAATAATTTAAACAAACTTAAAGAAGTACAATATTTACTTCCAGCACATATAACTATTTTGGGTTTAAGCGATATTAAATGTCACGAAGATATTCCCGAAACCCAACCTACCATCAAAGGCAATGCCATTCAAAAAGCTAATTATGTAAAGAATAAATATGGTTATGATTGTTTTGCGGATGATACTGGATTAGAAGTTGAAGCCTTAAATAACGAACCCGGTGTTTTTTCAGCCAGATATGCTGGTGCGGAACGAAATGATGATGATAACATTAATTTATTGCTACACAATTTAAAGTCACATAGCAACCGAAACGCACAATTTAAAACCGTTATCGCCTTAAGTTTAAATAATGAAATTAAAACTTTTTCAGGTATTTGCAAAGGTGAAATCACTTCAGAAAAACACGGTACACATGGTTTCGGTTACGACCCAGTTTTTAAACCCTTCGGTTATGAACAAACTTTCGCAGAAATGCTTCTAGAAGACAAAAACAAAATTGGCCATAGAGGAAAAGCAGTTAGACTTTTGGCGGATTATTTAAATTTTAAGTAGCAAATTCCAAATAATCGATTATTTGAATACCAACCCTTAGGCAAGGTCATATTTTATCTAAATCTCAAACACTCACCAACTCACCAACTCACCAACTAATCTGTGCACTCCGCGATGATAATTTTTAGGTCGAAAATGTTTTTGTTCAATTAATCAAATAAAGTTGTATATTTGCCGCTTGAAATTCCTCAGGGTGAGGATGTGTTATTTAGAAGTTTCAGGTTTAAGTATGTCGATTCGCTTCTTGTGTAACACCAAATAGATAATCGAATACTTATTACATTAGAATGAACACATTCCTACAATTAGGTCTCAACGAAGACCTTTTGAAAGCTATTATTGACTTAGGTTTTGAAACACCAAGCGAAGTACAAGATAAAACCATTCCCATTTTATTAGAAAAAGACACTGATTTAGTGGCACTTGCACAAACCGGAACTGGTAAAACAGCCGCTTTTGGTTTTCCGATGCTCCAAAAAATTAATATTGACAGTCGCACAACCCAAGGTTTAATTTTATCGCCAACGCGTGAACTTTGTATGCAAATCACGAACGAGCTTAAGCTTTATGGTAAATATTGCAAAGGTTTAAATGTTGTTGCTATTTATGGCGGTGCCAGTATTATTGATCAATCGAAAGATGTAAAACGCGGTGCGCAAATTTTAGTGGCTACTCCGGGTAGAATGAAAGATATGATCAACCGAAATTTGGTTGATATTTCTAAAATTGAATACGCTGTACTTGATGAAGCTGACGAAATGCTTAACATGGGCTTTTTCGAGGATATTACTGATATTTTATCGCATACACCAAAGGATAAAAATACTTGGTTGTTTTCGGCTACCATGCCGCAAGAAGTTTCGACTATTGCTAAGAAATTTATGCACAGTCCAATTGAAATAACTGTGGGCTCTAAAAACGTAGGAAGCGATCAAGTTACTCACGAATACTACATGGTTGGCGGACGCGACCGTTATTTGGCATTAAAAAGACTGGCAGATGCCAATCCTGATATTTTTTCAGTAGTTTTTTGCCGTACCAAACACGAAACTCAAAAAGTTGCCGAAAAGCTTATTGAAGATGGCTACAACGCGGGCGCTTTGCACGGCGACTTAAGTCAGAACCAACGCGATATGGTTATGAAATCTTTTAGAGCCAAACAAATACAAATGTTAGTTGCCACCGATGTGGCCGCAAGAGGTATTGACGTTGATGATATCACACACGTTATAAACTACCAATTGCCCGACGAGATAGAAACTTACACACACCGTTCAGGCCGAACAGGACGTGCCGGTAAAACTGGTATCTCTATGGTGATTATTACTAAAAGTGAAATGCGTAAAATAAAATCTATTGAACGCATTATCAAAAAACAATTTGAACGTAAAGAAATTCCAAGTGGGATTGATATTTGTCAAGTACAGTTAATGTCGTTGGCTAACAAAATTCACAACACCGAAATAAATCACGAAATTGACAACCACATTGAAATAATCAATGAAATGTTTGCCGATACTTCTAAGGACGAATTGATTAAAAAATTCTTTTCGGTTGAATTTACTAGATTCTACAATTATTACAAAAAATCTAAAGATTTAAATGCTGATGCTGGAAACAGTAGAGAACGCAGCGGTGATTCCGATTTTGAACCTTCAGAAAATTCAACGCGTTACTTTATAAACGTTGGCAATAAAGACGGTTACGATTGGATGAGCCTTAAGGATTTCCTTAAAGAAGTGTTAGATTTAGGTCGTGACGATGTATTTAAAGTAGATGTAAAAGACAGTTTTTCATTCTTTAATACCGACGCTGCAATAACTCCTAAAGTGTTAGAGTTTTTTACAGACTACAAACACAACGGTCGTTTTGTAAACGTAGAAGTTTCTGCCGACAAAGGCAATAGCAATAAAAAACGTAGTGGTGGTAAATTTTCTGGAAAACGCCGCAGCGACGATTTTCAACCTAAAGGCAAAAGACGTTCCGAAGGCAAAGGGAGTTATTCTGGTGGTAGTGATAACCGCTCATCATCAAAATCAAATCGCTCAGGAGCTTTTAGTAAGTTTGAAAACGACAGTTCAAGACCTCGAAAATCTAGACGTAAATAAATTTTCTAGCTGTTAATTTTAAGTCAAATGCACAAGGCGTCTCATCAAAGTTCGTTTACTTTGTTTAACTTTGTTGTTGAATGATGTTAAAAACATTGCCTTAAAATCAATAAAACCTGCTTTTATTTTTCCCTTTTGGTCTTACTTATACATCAAAACTATTAGAAATAAATGAAATATCTTTTAACTAGTTTTTTGTTATTAGCACTTGTAACTATGGGCTATGGTCAAGAAATCACCAAGGTTAAAGGAACGATTGTTAATGGTTCTAATGACGAATCACTTGAAAATGTAAACATAGTTAACCTCAATCAAGTGGTTGGTACTTCAACCGATGAAGAAGGTGTTTTTGAAATTGCAGCGCAGGTTAATGACACTTTGCACCTATCTTATTTAGGTTTTAAATCTATCAGGATTAGAGTTACAAACGACTGGTTTAAATACGGTAAGACCACTATAAAATTGACAGAATTGGCATTGGCCTTAGAAGAAGTTGTGGTATTTCAATCTAAACTTACTGGCTTTTTAGAAGTTGATATCAAGCAAATTCCTATTAGAAGTAATAATAGGTTTAGCGTTTCAGGTTTGCCAAATCAGGGCTATGAAGCAGGTTCTAGAAGTGGCGTTAATAAAGTGCTGAGTTCTATTTTTAATCCCACCGATTTCCTGTACAATATATTTGGAAACAAACCTAGGGAGCTTGGTAAGCTCAGAAAAATGAAAGAAGACGACGAAATCAGAAATCTTCTTGCTAGCAGGTTTGATCGCGAAATGTTACTTGTGCTTCTTGAAGTTGATCGGTTTGATTTAGATGAAATTGTGAGTCAGTGCAACTACTCTAGAGATTTTATTGTAACGGCCAACGATCTTCAAATTTTAGATGCTATCAGCGAATGTTACGAAGAATATAAAGTACTGAGCCGAAAGCGCAAAAACAAAATGTAAGTACTATTTTTGTTCGTAATATCGCGCAATAATGGCCTGGTGATTCTTAATTGTTTTTTTTATCCATTTTAAATTTAATTCTAGTTTTTCTGCTTCCGAAAGCTGCCAGTTTAAATCGCTTCCTCTCAGTCTATCTGTAACCTGTTGTAAAATTATCGCAGCGGAAACCGATATGTTCAAACTTTCGGTAAAACCAGCCATCGGGATTTTTAAAAAACAATCGGCGTTATTCATAACGGTGTCACTTAATCCTTCGGTTTCTCTGCCAAAGAAAAAGCAAGATTTTTTAGTATAATCAAAATCTGCTAATAAGGTTTCGTTTGTATGAGGCGTGGTGGCAACAATCTGATAATTTTGAGCTTTTAAAGTTTGGATACAATCCATAACATTATGGTAACGATGCACATCTACCCATTTTTGGGCTCCCATAGCAATTTCTCTGTCAATTCTTTTCGAATTGCGCTCTTCAATAACATGTAAATCTTGAATTCCAAAAACATCACAACTTCTCATGACTGCGCTGGTATTGTGAAGTTGATAAACATCTTCAACGGCAACTGCAAAATGCTTGGTTCGTTGTGCTAAAACCGAATGAAAACGCTGCTGGCGTTCTTCGGTTAGAAATGTGCTCAAATATGCTAATAGTTTTACATCTGTCATTATGGTCAAAGATAAATTAAAATGTTAATTTTAAAATCGGTTATCAATGTTGAATTTAATTTTATGAATCATATGAAAAACCTCGTTGTACTGACAGGAGCAGGCATAAGTGCAGAAAGCGGACTTAAAACCTTTAGAGATGCCAACGGACTTTGGGAAGGTCACGATGTCATGTCTGTAGCTTCGCCCGAAGGTTTTAGAGCCAATCCTGAGTTGGTATTAGAATTTTATAACCAACGTCGCAGACAGTTGTTAGAAGTAAAACCAAACAGCGCGCATTTTGCGCTGGCAACATTAGAAAAACAATACAAGGTTAGTATCATTACCCAAAATGTTGATGATTTGCACGAACGCGCTGGAAGCAGCGACGTTATCCATTTGCATGGCGAATTGCTTAAATCCAGAAATATCATAGATGATACCTCGGAATTTGAATGTAAAACCGATATCAAACTTGGCGATTTATGCCCGAACGGCCATCAACTTCGCCCGCATATCGTTTGGTTCGGAGAGGCCGTTCCTATGATTGAAACTGCTATGGAAATTTGTGAGCAGGCAGACTTGCTTCTTATCATTGGCACCTCCATGCAGGTCTATCCGGCGTCAGGCTTGATTCACTATGCACCCCCAAACACGCCCATTTACTTTATAGATCCGAAGCCATCAATTCAACCGACCAAGAATTTAAACATTATTTCAAAAACTGCTACAGAAGGCATGAAAATATTTATGGAATTATTGGGTTGATTTCAAAATTGTGTTAAACTTGAAATTTATCACACGATTCAGCTAACTTTGTTATAAAAATTGGGCCTTGTCAAATCATAATAAATTTAACCTAGTCATCGCAATCTTGTTAATCAGTAATTTTTGCTTAAACGCTCAAGTTAAGACTGATACAACCCAACTTTCTGAAGTAAAAATTTCAACAGGAATTATTAACAGTAAGCATCAAAATTCTGCTACTTCAGTTTCAGAAATAAGCGCACGAGACCTTAACCAAACTGATGGAATTATTATTACCTCGGCTTTGAACGCAATTCCAGGTGTAACGATGCAACAAGGTAATTTAAATACCAATCGTATAACGATTAGAGGTATTGGTGCACGTTCGCAATTTAGCACCAACCGCATAAAAGCATATTTTGATAACATTCCACTCACAAATGCTGAAGGCGAATCAGTTTTTGAAGACATTGATATTGAAACCTTAGGTGGCTTGACCATTTTAAAAGGACCAAACAACTCCATTTATGGTTCGGGACTGGGCGGCGTTATATTGTTGAAATCCAAAAATATCAATCAGTCATTTGCGAAAACTACTAGCCAATTCGGAAGTTTTGGTTTGTGGAGACAAAATTTATCGGCTGGTTTTCAAAACGAAACATCACATTTAATTTTGAATTATAACCATTTGGAAAGTGATGGCTTTAGAGATAACAGCAACTATAATCGTGATGCTTTGAATATTTCTGGAAGTACTCAAATTACTGAAAACAGTAAACTTTCGTTCGTCTCCATTTTTACTAGGCTTAAAGCTTTTATACCAAGTTCGATTAACAAAACCGACTTTGACAATAATCCTGAGGTAGCACCACAAAACTGGGCGCAATCTGAAGGCTTTGAATCTTACCATAAAGCCATTTTAGGACTTAATTATGAAGTAAATCTTAATCAAAACTGGCAGTGGTCTACCAGTGTTTTTGGAAATTATAAAAATGCTTACGAGCCTAGACCTTTTGATATTTTAGCAGATAATACTACTGGTTTTGGTTTGCGTTCAGTACTTAAACATCAGGCTAAGCTTTGGTCGCATCCAACCCAATGGATTGTTGGCACAGAGCTCGTGTCTGAAGATTTTACATTCTCACTTTTTGAAAACCTTTACCAAAGTCAGCCAGGTAACGGCAGTATTGAAGGTGACGAATTCGCCAAAGTCAACCAACGACGCAACTATGTAAATGCTTTCTTCAACCAAGAAACTAACATAGATGATAAGTTATTTTTAGAACTCGGTATTTCCTTAAGTAGCACTTCCTATAATCAAAAAGATATTTTTGAAAATGCTGAAGACAACATGCGCGAAAACTATAGCTTTGAAACAACTTTTACACCGAGGATTGGTGCTTCTTATAAATTAAGTGATAATAATAACCTTTTTGCATCGGTAAGCAATGGTTTTTCAGTGCCTTCGGTAGCCGAAACCTTAACCCCAGACGGCCAAATAAATACTGATTTAAAACCTGAACGTGGCTGGAATTATGAAGTAGGAATAAAATCGCGGTTTTTCGATAAAAACTTATATGCTGAATTAACCCTGTACAGCTTACAAATAGAAAATTTACTCGTGGCACGACGCGTAGCTGAGGATCAATTTGTTGGCATCAATGCGGGCGAAAGCAGCCATAAAGGTGCAGAAATTAGTTTGAAATACAGTGCAGCTATTTCAAATAGAATTGATATTTATCCCTATTTTACTGGCAGTTTTAATAAGTTTGAATTTAAGGACTTTATAGATGGCGACAACGATTTTTCAGGAAATAAGCTAACAGGAGCACCAAATTATCAATGGCAAACTGGAATAGACTTGCAGACTGCTTTCGGGTTTTCATTCAATTTTTCCATTTTGAATGTTGGTGAGATTCCTTTAAATGATTCTAACTCTTTATCTAGTGATGCTTATTCAGTAACCAATTGTAAGGCGATGTATCAGTTTACCTTGCTGAAAAGGATTTCTACACAATTATCAGCTGGTGTTAACAACCTATTTGATGCCAATTATGCAGCGAGTATTTTACCTAACGCAGTTGGATTTGGCAATGCTTTGCCCAGATATTACTACCCTGGAGCACCTTTAAATTTTTATGGTGGTGTTAGTTTAATGTATAAGTTTCAATCCAAAATAATACTAGGGAAATAAGTCTTTAAAATGTCACGAAACAGATTTAAATCCTTTTATCATTTAATAAATAATAAAAAACGAACTCTAAAATTTATAATAGTCGTTATACTTAATCCAAATTTTTGAATAATCAATTAAAGAAACACCTTTAGTTGGAAAAATTTTATCTTTCTTAATGTAATATAAGTCGGAAGGAATCCTTTCAATGTCTTTAATGTAATTGTGATTGTTTTTGGAAAAATAAACTCGATTTTTAAATTTAACTTTCTTGGCATTAATGTCGAGATCCTTAAATATTATTTGGTCGAGGAATATATAAGGGACAACTAGGCCATTTTTTTTGGTCTTGTAAATATTTTGATGATTTAAATACCAGAATTCATTGCACCGTTTTTCAACAAATACTAGAACTTCTTTATTTTTCCTAAATAAATTTTTAGGGTAACCAATAATATCAATTTTACTTTTCTCATAATTTCTTAAAACATCTTCCACAACTAAAAAAGACCGAATATCCAAATAACCTGATGATATATAACATTCAATCAAATCATCCTTATAAGTTTTAGGCTTTCCAACTTCTTTCAAAATAAGAGAATAAACTTCTTTATTAAGTTTACATCGGTCATTATACATTGAGTTATACGTATAAGCATATATAAGTAGTGGTCGTAAATCCTTAATTACAGTAGTAACTTTTTGAATGCATTTTTCGTGCTTACCTTCGATAGAAAAGAACAAAGAATCACCAAGTGTTGCTTTGATAGAGAATTCGCCATCAAAATTACTTAAAATTTTTTCTTTTGTATTTAAATTAGTGACTGTTACTCCGGGGATTGGAAATTTATCATAACTATCATAAATAACTCCCGTTAATAGGTCGTTTTGAGAAAAATTTAATTGAAAAAAAATAAAAAATAAAAAATAAAATTTCATGAGATGAAAAAGACGAATTTAAATTCTTTTTCAATTTAAACAATTATTTGTTTAAATCTCAAAATTAGTTTAATTGAGTTTATTTATTTAAATCCAAAGCTTTCAAATTCTCCAATCGGTTTCTAACTAGGAAATCATCGATGGTTTCAAAATGCTCAATAACACGTTGTTCTTTGAATTCGAAGACTTTTTTGGCCAATCCCTGCAGGAAATCGCGATCGTGAGAAACCAGTACTAAGGTACCATCAAATTCTAACAAAGCTTCTTTCAACACATCTTTCGATTTTAAATCTAAATGATTTGTTGGCTCATCAAGGATTAATAAGTTGACTGGTTCCAAAAGTAATTTAACCATCGCTAAACGCGTTTTTTCACCACCTGAAAGCACGCTCACTTTTTTATCGATATCATCTCCCTTAAACATAAAACGACCTAAAATATTTTTGATTTGCGTGCGAATATCACCTTGTGCAACCTCATCAACGGTTTGAAAAATAGTTAGATTTTCATCTAAAAGTGAAGCTTGATTTTGGGCAAAATAACCAACTTTTACATTGTGACCCAATTGGCACTTGCCTTGTACCTCTATTTCACCCAAAATAGCTTTTATCATGGTTGATTTTCCTTCACCATTTCTTCCAACAAAAGCCACTTTTTCGCCTCTGGAAATAGACATATTTGCCTCTTTAAACACTACTTTATCCTCGTAGGACTTTGACAAATCTTTGACCGTTATAGGATAATCACCTGAACGTTGCGCTGGTGGAAATCGCAGTTTTAAGGCGGAAGTATCAATTTCATCTACCTCAATAATTTCTAACTTTTCCAACATACGCTCACGCGAATTAACCTGATTGGTCTTGGAGTAAGTACCTTTAAAACGCTCGATAAACAACTGCGTTTCAGCAATAAATTTTTGTTGCTCTTGGTACGCTTTGATTTGATGCGTGCGTCGGTCCTCGCGCAGTTGCAAATAATGCGAATAATTGGCTTTGTAATCGTAAATCTTACCCATGGTAACTTCGATGGTACGATTGGTAATGTTATCGATAAACGCCCTATCGTGAGAAATAACCACGACTGCCTTGGCTTTGTTCACTAGAAAATCTTCTAACCAAATCACCGATTCTATATCGATGTGATTGGTGGGTTCATCTAGTAAAATTAAATCGGGTTTTTGTAATAAAATTTTAGCCAACTCAATCCTCATTCGGAAACCACCGCTAAACTCGCTGGTTTTTCGAGAGAAATCTTCACGTTTAAAGCCCAGACCTCGTAAAGCCTTTTCAACTTCGGCATCATAATTAACATCTTCTAATGCGTAGAATTTTTCACCTAAATCGGACACCTTCTGAATCAGATTCATATAATCATCAGATTCGTAATCGGTTCTGGTTTCTAGCTGTTTATTAAGATGTTCCATTTGAGCTTTCATTTCAAAAATATGTTGAAAGGCTTTGGACGCTTCTTCAAAAACAGTATTGTGGTCTTCTGTTAATAAATGCTGTGGCAAATAAGCGATAATGGCGTCTTTTGGAAATCGAACATGACCACGTGTGGCCTTTTGTTCGCCGGCAATAATCTTCATCATGGTAGATTTACCTGCGCCATTTTTGCCCATTAAGGCAATTTTGTCGTTTTCATTAATAGTAAATGAAACATTACTAAATAAGGCACTACCACCAAATTCTACGGCTAAATTATCAACTGAAATCATTCTGAATTTTTAAAGGTTGCAAAGCTATGAAAAAGTGGAACAAAACAATACCCTCAACTAGGATTTTGACGGTTCTTTGCCTCTATCCATTTGCTCATATATTTTGTGCTTTGTAAAGTGTGGTGTTGCAACAGTTGCCCGATAAAATTTTGATGACGATGTTTTTGTAACTGGTTTGTAATTGCTTCAACTTTTAAAATTAAAATCTTTTGAAAATCTGATTTTTTGAATCGTTCATTTATGATATTAAAACCATATTTACTGTAAAATTCCCATTCTGCTTCATTTTGATAAAGTTTGACAGCCATATCTGCAAACGCTTGAGGATCATCAGCTACATAATCATGAGTTTCCGAGATGTTGAACATACCTTCGGCTGCAATAGAAGTCATCACGCAAGCTGTACCGTTTTGCATGGCATCAATCAATTTTCCTTTTAGACCTGCACCAAAGCGCAGAGGTGCTAAACATACACGTGCATTTTGCATGACATCTTCAACATTTTCGGCAAATCCTTTAATTAAAAAGCCTTCGTTTACGTTGTGTAGTTGCAACACTTTTTGAGTGGCATAAGCACCGTAGATATGTAAATTGACTTCAGATAATTGCTTTCTTATTAATGGCCATATAGTTTCTTTTAAGTACTGAACCGCATCATAGTTGGGTTCATGAAGAAAATTACCGATAGTAATAAAATGCGTTCGCTCCTTAAATTTTGGTAAAGCTTCAGAAGCTTCTTCATCAACGGCTTCTAACATAAACGGGATATAGAGCAATAAATCTGAATCAATTTTAAACTCACCTTCTAAGATACACATTTCTTCTTTCGAAATTATCAAACTTAAATCGCAACGGTAAATACTCGCTATTTCACGCTTTGTGAAGTCGTTGTACAAATAGTAGTCATTAAATGGCTTACCAGCATTTAATGCCATTTGTCTACCTTTTCGCAAAAAATGTAAATCTTCGGTATCCAGAATACGAACTGCATCGGGACAGTGTTGTGCCACAAGCCAGCCAAACTGTTCTTCAATCATAAAACGATCGAACAGGACGACATGCGGATTTAAATCAGTTATAAAATCGTCAAAACTTGAATTATTTAATTGGATACTAGCGGTATTAACTCCTATGTTTTTTAAATCGAATGCTTTATCAGTTTTTGCACAAGCTGAGGCAAAAGTGATGTGATAACCAAAACCAATAAACGCTTCAATAAGTTGCAACATTCTACTACCAGCAGCTGAGCTATTAGGTTCAGGCCATACAAAACCGATAATAAGAAGAATTTTAGAATTTGTCAATTACCAGGTGTTTAAAATCCACATTTTAAGATTCATTTTTAATAAAAATGCCAAATCATTGCGGTTTTGGTTTAAGACTATATTCAAAACGTAACTGTGTGGCCCAATAAATAATTTCTTGAATTTGATCGTGGCTTAAGTCGGCCTCTTGGTGCATCCAAGTATAAGAAGTTAAAGGCATTTCCTTTTCTTCAACAACTTTAATAATTTCAGCTAATTTATCATCCTTTTTGGCTGTGCTATAATTCGTCCACTTAGAGAAATTTAGATCTTCTTTACCGTCTGTTATATTATCGTTTAACCAATAATTTATAGGTGTTATGGCATTATACCACGGATAGACGGTATGGTCGCTATGGCAATTAAAGCAACTAGAAACAAGAATTTCCTTAACTTCTTGTGGTGGTTTCGTTTCTGCAAGAAAAGCTTCAAATGTGATGTCTCCAGCTTCATTTTTTTCTGGTCTCGAAAATTGAGAAATGATTAAGATGATGAGCACAACCCAACCTGATATTTTTAAAATTCTCATAGTAAAAATAGTATAAAATTTAATCAATAAACTTTGACGGACTTCAAAACATTAAAGATCAAGCACTTTCTTTAAGGTTTCACTAGAAATAGTTAGAATCTTGCTTTTCAATAATCTAGATGTTAGTGTTTTCCAGTTATTATCCTTTTCGAATATTGATTTCAAAATAGGTTCAGCTTTATCAAAGTCCTTATTATTTAATAAATTGATAGCGTACCAATATTGCATTTCTATGTTCTCGGGAAATAAGTTTTGGGCATTTAAATACATGGTTTCTGCCTCTTGCGAATTACCAGCTTCCATCGCCATATCGCCTTTGTTCATAAAATCATAGGCTTCGTGTACTTTTATTAAGCGTTCTAACTCTTCAATAGGATTTTCGCTGTCTTCAACCCTTAATTCCATTTTAACATCTTGCCAACTATTACCGGTAGCTGTTGGATTTACTATAAGAATCGCAGCACTTTGCTGACCTCTTATATCGCCTTGCTCGCGCTCGGCTGCTTTTAAAGCGGCCATCAATCTATGCTCTAGTTTGCCAGAAGTGTTTTCAAAAGCACGCGCCATGGCATCCCAAACCGTGTTTTTAAGCATCATATTGGCTTGAACGGAATAGTTTTTTCCTCTTTTATGTCCAGCCTCATCAATACACAATTTCCCTGTATGGGTTGCTGTAAGTCCATCTTTATTAAGCATTGCCACCTGGCGATAAGCTTGTCCTTCGTCGTTCATAAGCAAGGCTTCTAAGGCTTGCTGTGGCGCTAATCCTTGTTTCATTAAAGCCAAACCTTTTGGGCCGTAACTTGGGTTCACTAGGGATTGGGTAGCAACTACACCTACGCCAGCTTCACCATATATTACGAGACTACCAACACTAAACCAGTGACTTTGAACCGCCACACCCATTTCACCTGTTTCTTCGTCTAAGGCAACTATTGAATAGGTGTGTGTAAAGGGTTCTGACTTTTTATAGATTTGAGATTGCACAAAAAAAGGGATTAACATTATAAAAAATAATAGTTGTTTCATGGAATTGATTAGTTAGTTTTAGACCCCTAAGTTAAGTAATTTTATAATCAATATTATGGCATGATTAGCTATCTTTGTTACTTATTTTAAGAAACTACTCATGTCGATGTCATCGTTACACGCCATTTCACCTATTGATGGTCGTTATAAAAATAAGGTTGAGCAATTAGGAAATTATTTTTCAGAAGCTGCCTTGATGAAATACCGCGTTCAAGTTGAGATAGAATATTTTATTGCCTTATGCAACATTCCGCTGCCGCAGCTTAAATCGGTAAAACTGGAAGTATTTGGATCCTTAAGACAGATTTACATAAATTTTAACGATATAGATGCTGTTGCCATTAAAAATATCGAAAAAACGACCAACCACGACGTTAAAGCCGTTGAATACTTTATTAAGGAAAAATTTGATGCCTTAGGTTTATCAGAATTTAAAGAATTTATTCACTTTGGATTAACTTCTCAAGATATCAATAACACCGCAATTCCGTTAAGTATAAAGGAAGCATTAAATGATGTTTACGTTGAAAATTTTAATGAACTTATAACGAAATTACAACAATTGTCGACAGAATGGGCCAAGATTCCGATGTTGGCAAGAACACACGGCCAACCAGCTTCGCCAACACGTTTAGGTAAAGAAATTGAAGTATTCGTAGTGCGATTAAAAGCACAGTTTGATTTATTGAATGACATACCATGCGCTGCGAAATTTGGTGGTGCTACTGGAAATTACAATGCCCACCACGTGGCCTATCCCAAGATTGATTGGAAAGCTTTTGGTACTGAATTTGTGCAAGGACAATTGGGTTTGCATCACTCCTTCCCTACCACACAAATTGAACATTACGACCACATGGCTGCGCTTTTTGATGCGCTTAAGAGAATCAATACCATTATAATTGACTTAAATAGGGATTTTTGGACCTATATCTCTATGGATTATTTTAAACAAAAAATAAAAGCAGGTGAAGTTGGTAGTTCAGCAATGCCTCATAAAGTCAACCCAATAGATTTTGAAAATAGCGAAGGAAATTTAGGTTTTGCCAATGCCATTTTTGAACATTTATCGGCAAAGCTTCCCATTTCAAGATTGCAAAGAGATTTAACCGATAGTACAGTTTTAAGAAATGTTGGTGTTCCATTTGCACATACTATAGTTGCATTTAAATCCACCTTAAAAGGATTGGGCAAATTAGTACTGAATATCGACAAATTTGAAGCTGATTTAGAAAATAATTGGGCAGTGGTAGCTGAGGCCATTCAAACCATTTTGCGTCGTGAAGGTTATTCAAATCCTTACGAAGCATTAAAAGGACTTACTCGCACCAATAGTGCGATTACTAAAGACTCAATAGCGGAATTTATTGAAACTTTAAATGTGGATAGTTCCATAAAAAATGAGTTGAAACAAATAAGTCCGAGTAATTACACTGGCATATAAGAAATGATTAATTTTTTTAAAAAGTATATAGAACTTATAATTACCGCTATTATCGGATTGGGATTTTTCTTCTTAGGAATTTTTGATGCTCTTGACCATCTCGTTACCAAAATAGTTTTGTTTTCGCTGTATGCAATGTTGGCTATTTATGTGATCATTAACTTGATGCGTTCTAAGCATAAAAAAATCGCCAAAACTAACTAGAGTCTGGCGATTTTTAATTGGTATAAAATATTTTTTCTATTCGAAGAAATTCATGAATTGTTTGACGGCATCATCCTCCACATTAGCGTTTTCAAATACTTGTGAGAGATTCATGATTTTATCTGCACTCATGTTTTTTCCTAATACTCGTACAATGGCAAACCCTTTATCATCAGCGTTTCCGAATAAAATAAACTCGTCGATGTTCTCGATATCGCCAGTAAATTTTACCATAAACTTTCCGTCTTGATTATTTCCGCCGCGAATAAGTTCTTCATACTTATCATCGTCTAAAATTGATTTAACCTGTGCCAATTCAGCTTTATAGCTATCCAAATTCTCATTATCAATTTTATAAGCCAACATGTTTAACTTTTTAATAGATTCGTAGGCTTCTAGTTGGTCTTTTGAAAGCTCCGATGTGTCAACATTCAAAAAACTAGTTGGAACATCTAAAGACAGAAAACTTGGCTTTTCTTGATTATCTACGTAATATGCTTGTAAACTTGGACCTTGATTACAACTTGTTGCAAAAATTGCGAGGAGCAACATTACTAAAATATGTCTTGATAATGAAACCATTTTTAATTAGATTTTTTGTTTACTTTCTTAAGCTGATCACCACCAGGAACATTCATTCCGTTGGTTATTTCACCAATTTTTCTTAAATCGATTTCGCCTGTTAATGATAGTAACACCGTTTCTACTTCGCGTTTTTTACCATTAATGTTAATTTCCTGATTTTTAGTTAGCTCTTTTAAGCCAGACATAAACATCAACAATTCTTTTACGTGGTTTTCGTCTTTACCTTCTTTTACGTAAAACTTAACCGTTTGATCACCATCCTTAACACGCATTAACTCTTGTAAATTACTAGTCTTTAAATAGCTATTTACGGTTGAAAGCATGTCGGCAGAAACCTTGTCATCACCAGTTGTAAATACCTTCATGCCGGTTATTTTTTTAATCATATTTAAAGATTCTTGTGCTTGAGCATCGTCTAAATCAATTCCCATTGAGGCAATCATGCTAAACATTTTTTGATTTACTATTACCGAAGTAACACCTTCAACATCTTCGTATTTATCGAAAACACTTTGTGAATAACCCAATACCGATACGAACATTAAGGTTATAATAATTGAGAATTTTTTCATCGCTTTTTAGTTTTAATTTGTTTCTGTTTTAAAAATTTTATTTGTTGTTTGAGAAAACTCATCTAGCATGCTAACTTTCTCTATACCTTCATTATATGATGAAGCCATGACATCGAGAACAACTAATTGCTGTTTTCCTTTATTTAATTGATTAGACACTAAATCTAGCGCTTCAATTGTTTTATAATACAACTCTTGCTCTTCTTGGCTTAACTGACTCAATTCTGTTTTCACCGGTTCTGGTTGTGAGATGTAAAGTCCAAACATTAGTACTGCAGCCGCTGCGACGGATATCCACTTGTATACATTACTTTTCTTAGGTTTTAATGGAACCTCTTTAGTTGCGTGTTCTTGTTTAGTTTGTTCAAAGTACTGAAACATCAATCCATAGGATTTAAGATGTTCTGGCGCTTCATTTTCAGAAAAGTAGGTGCGCAAAGCTTGCTCTTCTTGCAGGGTTGTTTCACCTAAATCGTACTTTTCTAATAGTTTTTCTATATCATTTAACACCATAGCTGTGTGTATTAATTAATTGTTCTCTTATTGTTTTCCGCGCTCTCGACAAGGCAACTCTTATTGCCGTTGGATTCATTTCTACGATTTCAGCAATTTCATCAAAATCATATTCTTCAATATCGCGTAATTGTAATATCAATTTTTGTTGTTCTGGTAAGGTCTCTATTATTTTAGAAACCCAGCTTACGCTGTCGTTTGCTTCCAATTGCCTTTGCAAAGACACGTTATGATCTTGATAATTGCTGTGTACAATTTTTAAATTCTGTGCCTGTTTCGATTTTAATCGGTCCAAACAAAAATTCTTTGTCATGGTCATCGCAAACGCTTCCACATTGTTATAAGAACTTATTTTGGCTTTGTTATTCCAAAGTCTCATTAAAATTTCTTGAGTAGCGTCTTCCGCTTCCTCAGTAGAAACCAGTAAGCGTTTTGCCAATCTATATACCTTATCTTTAAAAGGCGTAACCAGCGATGTAAATTCTAACTGTGTCATTGGTTTGGTTGGTTGTTTACTTTTTGGTTTCTACTCTAACGACGATGAGCAACTAATTTTGTTACAAAATATTTTAAATTTACAATATTGTAAGTATTTTTAGGGTTTAATCTACTAAGGTTTTAGGTTAACATTGAAAAAGAAAAATTATGAAGTTTTTACGCCCAATATTTATTTGTCTCATTGCATCGTCTATTTTATTGAGTTGTTTTGAAGATCAAGACGATAATTTAATTGCTGCAAGCGAAATCAACGATTTTATTTGGAAAGGTATGAATGTTGTATACCTTTATAAAAGTGAAATTCCAGATTTAGCAAACGACAGATTTAGCACAATTGAAGAATACAGCAATTACCTAAACAGTTTTAATACGCCTGAGAGCCTTTTTGAGAGTTTAATTTTCGATAGACAAAATATTGATAAATTTAGCGTGCTCATCCCAAACTATGTTGAATTTTTACAACAACAACAAGGCATATCGATAAACAATGGTGCTGACTTTTTGTTTTATCTAGAACCAGGGAGTCAAACTGAGGTTTTTGGAATTGTCAGACTGGTTTATGAAGGTAGTCCCGCAGATAACGCTAACCTTCAACGTGGACAAATATTTAATGCTGTGGATGGTATTCCTCTCACAACGAGTAATCTTGGTAATTTATTAAATAAAGATTCCTATACCTTAAATTTAGCTGATTATAATGACAACGGAACACCAGCAGTTGACGACGATACTATTGAATCAAACGGACAAAGCGTATCATTAACTAAGATTAATTTCACCAGAAATCCTGTTGTACAATCCAATATCATTAACCTTAACAGCGGAAACGTTGGCTATTTAATGTATACCAGTTTCAACAACAATTTTGAGAGCGAACTCAATGCGGTGTTTGCTAATTTTGCTGCAAACAATGTACAACACCTCGTTATTGATTTACGCTACAATCCAGGCGGCGTTATTAATACGGCGGCTAGACTAGGAAGTATGATTACGGGACAATTTAATGGTCAGGTATTTTCAAAATTATTTTACAACGAAGATTTACAATCTAATAATACCGATTTCAATTTCACAAATACCATTACTGGTGGTGGTGCAATTAATAGCCTGAATCTAGAAAAAGTATATATAATAACATCAGAACGCTCAGCCTCTGCTAGCGAATTATTAATTAATAGCTTAGAGCCTTACCTGGAAGATGTAGTTCATATAGGTGATATTACCTCAGGAAAAACTCAGGCTTCCATAACCATCTTTGATTCTCCGGATTTAACCATCGACGGTGTAAATCCTTCACATACCTATGCCATGCAACCACTAATTGCAATATCGGTGAATAAAGATGATGTTGAAGTACCAGCTACAGGAATCGTACCTGATATTTTATTAAGAGAATCACCTCGTAATTTTGGAATTTTAGGGGATGTTAATGAACCCTTACTGGCCGCAGCCTTGGCTGATATTGAAGGCTTGGGTAGAGGTTTTCCTATATCTTTAGAAACGCTTTCACCCATTGATTACAAATCAAAAGATGATAAGTTTACGGATAAATTATTGATATCTCCTGAAAATTTTAATTTTCAGAAATCGTTACTATTGGATTAAAGCTTAGGCAATAATTTTTGCAAGCGCTATACAAGTTGTTTAATGCAGCAATGGTTTGTTTGGTTACATTCGTAATTGTTGATACAGGAATATCTGATTTTTTAATGCTTTTTAATTCATTGTAGATGAAATGAATAGTTTCAACATACAGCTTGTGATTTTCATCATATAGATTGGTATCAATAGAATCGGTTTCGTTTGAATAAATCATTTTGTCGTAATCACTAAATCTAATATTGAGATGGGTTTTCAACCTTTCTAAAATTTGAAAAGCCAATTCATCATTACTTTCCTGAATGGTTCTAATATTGTGCTGTACATCCTTAATGTCTTTGGCCGCGTAAACAAATGACCGCATAATCGACATGTTATTTTCAAGCATTTCGATGTCATTTATCTCCAACTCGTGTTTTTGCAACTTGGTATAAAATTTGGTAATTTCATCTTCAATTAATTTGATGTTATCGTAATTTTCATTGGGGTCTTTGGCAACTTTAAAAATACTTAACCACCGATTGGTTTTTACGGAATTTTCTGGATTAATATTATAAATCTTCAAAATAAAATCTTTGGTAAGATTATAGAGATGCACTAACTCTTGTTGAATGGCCTTGATTGCCACATCGGGTACATTGGTTGGCACATTTTTTATGTACAAAGTAGCACCGACAGGTTCGGCAACTTTAAATCGATTTTTAAGAAACCTTTGAAACAAACCAAGAAACGGAAAGAATAAAATAATCCCGAATAAATTAAGAACCGTATTCAGAATGACCAATTCCATTAATGTATCTGTAAGTTTGAATACATTTACCAATACATCAACTGCTTGCCATAAAAATGCAAAAGCGAGTAAACCTGCCACTAGATTGAAAAACACATTAGCTAGAGCTAAACGCTTTTTATCCGCTGTACCACCAAAAGAACCTAGTATTAGGGTTGAGGTGGTGCCTATATTTGCTCCAATAATTAAAGCAATCGACTGATAAATGTCTATTAAATCAGAATTTAAAGCACTTAAAACTATCACTATCATCGCAGAACTCGATTGAATTAAAGCCGTAATAATTAAACCAATTAACAAAAATGCCCACAACCCGTGTTGAGAAATGATATTCATGTCGATGCTGTCTGAAATTGCTTCCATGGCGTCTTTCATAAAATCTAAACCTAGAAACAATAAACCAAAACCGATTAAAAACAAGCCTATGTTTTTGATGACAGGTCTGCCTTTTAAAAACAGATAAGATAAAATACCTAAAGCTAAAAAAGGATAGGAAAAGTCAGCTACATTCACCTTAAAACCAAGTGTGGCAACAATCCAAGCGGTAAAAGTAGTTCCCAAATTAGCACCTAAAATAACGCCTAAAGCATTTTTAAGACTAATCATTCCGGCACCCAAAAATGCCAAAATCAATAAATTAACCATAGAACTACTCTGCAAAATACCAGTTACAAAGGTTCCGGTTAAAATACCTTTCCAGCTGCGGTTGGTGAATTTTCTAAGAAGATTTTTAAACGATTTTCCTGCCAAACCCTTGATGCCGTCTTCCAAATGATGCATTCCGAAAAGAAATATCCCGAGTCCAGCCAAAAACATCCAAAAATCAAAAGAGACTTCCTGCATTTTTCGAATAATTAAAAATTTCAGTGCATTTCAAAAATATAGTTAATTTGTTAAAATACAAATGAGATAAATCATCCTTACGTAAAAGAAAAAAAATAAGAGCAGCGATTTTTTGCAGTTGCCGCAATAGGATTCAAAAAAAAAGAGATTGTCATATTCGACAACCTCTTAAAATATGTTATTTATAAATAATGTCTACACGCCTTGCATTTCGTGTTTTCCTTCTTTAATTTCCTCAACTATTTTGGCGTTGAAGGCATCTAAATCTTTTGGACTTCTACTAGTCACCAAACCTTGGTCAACCACTACTTCAGTGTCTTCCCAATGCGCACCGGCATTTATCAAATCGTCTTTTATTGAAGGGTAAGATGTCATTTTTCTTCCATCTACAACATTCGCACTAATTAGTACCCAAGCCGCGTGACATATAGCTGCAACTGGCTTCTTTTGTCTAAAAAAGTCCCTTACAAATTGTAAAGCCTTATCGTCGGTTCTTAATTTATCGGGGTTAATCACACCACCGGGGATTAGAAGAGCGTTGTAATCTCTCGCTGTTACTTCACTCAATGTATAATTAACATCTATTTCACCAGACCAATTGGCGTCCGACCATCCTTTAATTTTTCCTTTTTCAAGACTGACAATGTCAACTTGAAACCCTTCTTTTTCCATCGCTTCTTTAGGCGAATTTAATTCACTTTTTTCATATCCGTTTGTTGCTAATACAGCTACTCTCTTTGTCATAATTTAATGTTTTAATAGTAAATATTCAATTACTTATAATTTAAAGAATATTAATTCAAAACATTACTAATACTATGGTAATTCTTTATTAAAATGCGTTAATATTCATTACTTTCTTCTTGTTCCCTAGTGATATCAAGGTTAGCTTTAAGTTTATTGAGAATTCTCTTTTCTTCATTTGCGTCCAAATGCTTAGAATTTAGTTTATCAATTTCCTGATGAATTGCGGGCTCCGCAAATTTATTAGGCATCACATGCTCATTTTTATACGTTGCATATTGTACCGTGAACTCTGCCCCAAAAAACAAAATCAAACATATATAATTCACCCAAAGTAAAATAATCACTACAGAAGCCGCAGCACCATACACGGAAGCGGGCTCACTTTGTCCAAAATATAAACGTATTAGAAATTCACCAAGTAGGAAAAGCAGTGTTGTAAGTGCAGCTCCAATATAGGTTATTTTCCAGCGAATTTTAACGTCTGGTAATAATTTGAATAATGCAGCGAATAATGTAGTTAGAATTAAAAATGAAATCACGAAATTTAAAAAGTCCACCAAAATAAGGGTAATACTTTCTGAAATTTGTTCGATATATTCTTTAAATACACTTAATAATGCCGAAATAACTAAAGAAATTAGCAGCAAAAACCCGATTACAAGAACCATCCCAAATGAAATGAGTCGGTCTATTAACATCCTTAAAAAATTAGACTTTTTTGCGGCTACGCTCCATATTTGGTTCATAGTTTTTTTGAGTTGAAAAAAAACACCAGTGGCTGCAAATAGTACCATCCCTACACTGAAAATAATTGCTATGGTTGAATCCTCTGATTCAGATACATTAACAATCATTGTTTCTATGGCATCTGCACTATCACTACCAATAAAATCACTTATCTGAGTTGTAATTCTTCCTTGTACAGCGGCCCTTTCAAACAATGAACTCGCAATGGTCATCACAATAATTAATAATGATGGCAATGAAAAAAGGGTATAATATGCAATCGTTGCGCCTTTTGGAAATGGATCATTTTTATTCCAGCTTTTAAAAGTTTTTTTAAAAAGCGTGAAAGTGATTTTAAAAAATTCAATCATATTATATAATTTCAAATAAGATAAAATATTTTGAGATGCAATAATTACAGAAATCCAGAAACCTTTATCAAAAAAAAAGTTGCCCTAAGACAACTTTTTTCTTTAAATGATAAAAATTGGTTCTAAAATTTCAAGTTTAAACCAAGTTGTAAATTTCGACCACGAGTTGAAAATCTATAAATTTCCTCATAATCTTCGTCAAATATGTTAGTGAGATTCAAGATAACTTTTAAATTGTTATTTATTTGATGACTGACATAAATATCTGCCAAGCCAAAACTGCTCAGTGTTACGCGCTCTGAGGCAAAAGTATTGGGATTAAAAAACTGGTCTTCCCTACTGTCATTAAACTGATACGCCAAACTCAAAGTTGTTTTTTCTGTTGGCATGTAAATAAGATTGGCGTTTACTTTGTGCTT
>NZ_DAISXK010000037.1:0-27637 GCF_036825875.1 Paucihalobacter sp.
TTTTAATGACACACTGCATAAAATTTTGTACTTTTGCATGTTTTTTGATTTGAATAAGTAAAACAGATATCATTATGAAGGATAAGAGGATATTATATGTGTCTTCGGAGGTCGTGCCGTATTTACCAGAAACTGAAATTTCATCAATGTCGTTTGAAGCCCCAAAAATGGTAAACAAGCAAGGCGGACAGATACGTATATTTATGCCAAGGTTCGGAAACATTAATGAACGCAGACATCAATTACACGAGGTTATTCGACTATCCGGTATAAATTTAGTTATTAATGACTTGGACATGCCGCTAATTATAAAAGTTGCTTCAATTCCTAAAGAAAGAATACAAGTCTACTTCATTGATAATGAAGATTATTTTAAAAGAAAGGCTACTTTAACCGACGAAGATGGGTCGCTTTATCCCGATAATGACGAACGCGCCATATTTTTTGCAAAAGGTGTCGTAGAAACTGTAAAGAAACTCAACTGGTCACCAGATATAATTCATGTTAACGGCTGGCTAGCTGCGCTTCTGCCACTCTATTTAAAAGCTTATTTTAAAGGTGAGCCACTTTTTAGCGAAAGCAAAATTGTCACCTCCGTATACAATCAAACATTCGAAGGAACGTTAAATACGAATATGATAGATAAAATTAAGTTTGATAACATTGCGGAAGAACACATTAAAGTGCTTTCAACTCCAAATTTTGTCAATCTTATGAAGGTTGCAATTGATCATTCCGATGCCATTATTCAAGGCTCAAGTGAATTACCTTCAGAATTAATGGATTATATGAAAGCCTCTGAAAAACCATTACTGGATTATTATTCTTTAGAAGAATTTGCAGAACCTTTCACCGAATTTTATAAAACAAAAGTTTTACAATAAGTATATTACCCGAATGAAAATGAATAAAAATCTACTGCACCTTATATTTGGTGCTTGTTTATTAGCAATACTATTCGTGAGCTGCGAAACAGAATTTGTGAGCCTAGACTCAGATGTTTTAAACAACAACAACGCTACAAATTTTGGCAATAATAGCGAACGGTTTAATATTAAGGCCTATACCAAATTATTGGGCCCTATACAAACAAGCAACTTGCCAATTTATTCATTAGGAGTTTATAGCGATCCTTTTTATGGCCAAACAACGGCTAGTGTTGTAACTCAGATTACATCATCAACTCTAAATCCCAATTTTGGGGTTAATCCAGTTTTAGATTCTGTGGTCCTTACCATTCCATATTTCAGTAGAAGTGTAGGAGTTGGAGAAGATAATAGGTTAGAATTTGAGTTAGATTCGGTTTTTGGCAGTGATCCAATTAAACTAAGCATTTATGAAAACAATTTTTTCCTTAGAAGCTTCGATCCAAACTTGGGCTTAAATGAACAGCAAAGTTATTATTCCAACGGTACGACTTCTGAATCAGATTTTATAGATCCTTCAAGCTTAGAAGGCACCTTATTACATGTTGTAGATGAACTTGCTCCTGATAATAGCCTAATTGTTTTAGAAAACGAAGAAGGAGAAATTACAGGAACACTCAATCCTTCCATTAGAGTAAAATTCACCAACCTCGAATATTGGCAAAACAAAATAATTGATAAGCAAGGTGAACCAGAATTGAGCAATCAAAGTAATTTTAATAACTATTTTAGAGGCTTGTATTTTAAAGCAGAACCAATAAATGGCATTGGGAATTTAATGCTGTTAAATTTAAATCAAGTAGACGCCAATATTACGCTTTACTACAAAAAAGACCCAATTACCGAAGGAAATGACAAAGAAGCTACAACTTTTACATTAACTTTTTCTGGCAATAGAGTTAATTTCTTAACCAACGAATTCGTGTTTCCTATTTCTGATGGCGATCCCATTAACGGAGACGAACAACTTTTTTTGAAAGGTGCTCAAGGCTCCTTAGCGGTTTTAAATTTATTTGACGGCGATGAGGAAGGGAACTCAAGCATTTTAGAAAATTTGAGAAACGACTTCAAAAATGAAAATGATAACACAAAAAAGAGACTCGTTAACGAAGCGCATTTAGTGGTTTATGTAGATCAAACAGCAACGGCAAACTTAGTGGAACCTAGAAGGCTTTTCCTTTACGATTTAACAAACAACAGACCGCTTTTAGATTATTTTCAAGACAACAACAACAATACATTCCCACAGGCATCAATTATAAACCACCTTGGCCCACTTCAAACAACCGAAGGCAAAGGTGTTAAATACAGATTTAGAATTACAGAGCACATCAGAAATATCATTTTTAACGATTCAACAAACGTAAAGTTAGGCCTTTCAGTTTCTGGGAATGTTAATTTAGAAACTATTAACCAGTATAATGTTTTGTCATCAAGCAATGAATTTAATAAAATTCCACTAAGTAGTAATATCACCCCTAGAAGTACTATTCTGCATGGCAATCAATCACCTATTGAAGAAAAACGTTTATATTTAGAAATTTTTTACACTGAACCAGAAAATTAATTACTTATGTGCGGAATTGTAGGTTACTTAGGGCATCGTGAAGCTTACCCAATTTTAATAAAAGGTTTACAACGCTTAGAATACCGCGGCTATGACAGTGCTGGCATTGCTATATACGATGGCGACACTATTAAAATGTCAAAAACCAAAGGAAAAGTTTCTGATCTTATAGACTGTGTAAAAGCAGAAATTAACACAAAGGGTACATTAGGTATTGGGCATACACGTTGGGCTACGCATGGTGTGCCGAATAAGGTAAACTCGCATCCACACTACTCTAATTCTGGTAATTTGGTCATTATTCACAATGGCATTATTGAAAATTACGAGACCTTAAAAAAGGAACTTACCAAAAGAGGTTACATATTTCATTCCGATACTGACACAGAAGTGCTGGTTAATCTTATTGAAGACATCCAAATTAAAGAAAAAATAAAGCTTGGAAAAGCAGTTCAAATTGCGCTCAATCAAGTTGTGGGTGCTTATGCCATTGCGGTATTTGATAAAAATAAACCAAACGAAATTGTGGTGGCAAAATTAGGTAGCCCATTAGCAATAGGTATTGGAGATGATGAATTTTTTATTGCGAGCGACGCATCGCCATTTATAGAATACACTAAAAATGCCATTTATCTGGAAGATGAGGAAATGGCCATTATCCGAAGCGGCAAAAAAATCCGTGTCAGAAAAATAAGCGACGATTCGCTTATCGACCCTTATATTCAAGAGCTACAACTAAATTTAGAGCAAATTGAGAAAGGTGGTTACGATCACTTTATGCTCAAGGAAATTTACGAACAACCAAGCGCAATTTTAGATACTTTCAGAGGTAGACTTTTAAGTGATCAGGCCATTATAAAAATGTCTGGCGTTGAAGACAACATGAAACGTTTTCTAAATGCCCCTAGAATAATAGTGGTTGCCTGTGGTACTTCTTGGCATGCTGGCTTGGTTTCAGAGTATATTTTTGAAGACTTGGCGAGAATTCCTGTTGAAGTTGAATACGCTTCTGAATTCAGATACCGCAATCCAGTTATTAACGAAAATGATGTGGTTATCGCCATTTCACAATCGGGTGAAACGGCAGATACCTTGGCTGCGATTAAATTAGCGAAAAGCAAAGGTGCTTTTGTGTTTGGGGTATGTAATGTGGTTGGATCGTCCATCGCAAGAGAAGCCGATGCTGGTGCTTACACCCATGCTGGACCAGAAATCGGTGTCGCTTCTACAAAAGCCTTCACCACTCAAATTACAGTATTAACGTTAATCGCTTTAAGATTAGCACGCGCCAAAGGAACGATTTCAAGTTCAGACTTTAGAAGACATTTATTAGAATTAGAACTGATTCCCGAAAAGGTTAAAACTGCTTTAACAACTGATGACATTGTTAAAACCATAGCAAATGTTTACAAAGATTCCAGAAACTTTTTATACCTAGGAAGAGGTTACAATTTTCCTGTAGCTCTTGAAGGCGCTTTAAAATTAAAAGAGATTTCTTACATCCATGCTGAAGGTTATCCAGCAGCAGAAATGAAACACGGCCCAATCGCACTTATAGACGAGCACATGCCGGTAGTAGTGATTGCGACCAATAAAGGACACTACGATAAAGTGGTGAGTAACATTCAAGAAATTAAATCGCGAGAAGGTAAAATTATAGCTGTTGTTACTAAAGGTGATACGGCTGTAAAAGAATTAGCCGACTACGTTATTGAAGTTCCTGAAACGATTGAATCCTTAACACCATTACTCACTACAATTCCACTCCAACTTTTATCGTATCACATTGCAGTGATGCTCAACAAAAATGTAGATCAACCTAGAAATTTAGCCAAAGCCGTTACTGTAGAATAAAATAATGTCGTCTTTTCTTTCTTGTTTTTTCTTTCAAGAAGTTACAATATGCTATTTAAATAGCCTGATTTTAAGAATAATTAAAATTTACTTCACAAATTTTGCACTTTTTACAGTGTGTTAAGAGATTATTATTATATTGCTAATATAAAATTAACATTCCCTAATATGAACACAAAAACAATTGTAAAGCTTTTTGCATTACTACTATCTGTTTTTTCCTATGGACAAACTATTGTAAAAGGTACCATTACCGACAATAGCGGTCAGCCAATTCCAGGAGCCAACATTATAGTAGTTGGAACTACCACAGGAGCCGTTTCCGATTTTGACGGTAATTACATTTTAAACTACATGCAGGATCCACCTTTTTCCATCGAGGTGAGTAGCATTGGATTTCAAAATGTTATTAAAGAAGTAACCAAAAAAAACCAAACCTTAGATTTTACGCTGGTTGAAGGTACCGAACTTGATGAAGTAATTATTTCAGCATCAAGAACACCAGAACGAATTTTCGAATCACCTGTTACGGTAGAACGATTTGGACTGAAAGAAATTAAAAACACAGCCTCTTCCGATTTCTACGACGGTTTAGAAAACCTAAAAGGAATAGACATTAACACCAACAGTTTAACCTTTAAATCGATCAATACTAGAGGTTTTGCCACATTTGCAAATACCCGATTTATGCAATTGGTTGACGGTATGGATAACTCGGCACCAGCCTTAAACTTCCCATTGGGGAACTTGCTTGGTATGACCGAAACAGATGTTCAAAGTGTTGAAATTTTGCCTGGTGCAGCATCCGCACTTTATGGTGCGAACGCTTTTAACGGTATTCTTTTTATGCAAAGTAAAAGTCCGTTTGACCACGCAGGCATCAGCGCTTATGTAAAACAAGGGATTACTTCACAAGAAGCTGCAGGCGACAACTCTTACACAGATTTAGGTATTAGAATGGCACACAAGTTTAGCGATCACTTCGCTGCCAAGGTAAATTTTGGTTATTTGAAAGGAACCGATTGGCACGCCACCAATGAAGAAGACAAATTAAACCGTGGCCTAACTCGTGCCGACCTAGATTACGACGGTGTTAACATTTATGGAGATGAAGTTGCTACGAACATTAGAGCTGCTTCTGGCGGACTTGGTGTAGTTCCAGATGTAGTGGTAAGTAGAACTGGTTATGCCGAGCAGGATTTAACCAATTACAACGCCGAAAGTATAAAAGCCGATTGGGGCTTGTATTTAAGACCTTGGGCTAATGATTTTGAAATTCAATACGTTGGTAAAGTCGGTTCTGGTAATACTATCTATCAAGGAGCCAACCGTTACAATATTGCAGGATTCTTTTTACAACAACACAAATTAGAAATAAAAAATAAAAACTTTTTCGTTCGAGGCTACGTCACTGAAGATAAAGCTGGAGATTCCTATGACATGGTATTCACAGGAATTAACATTAACAGACAATGGAAACCAGATCAACAATGGTTTCAGGAATATATTGGCACCTACGTTGGTGCAACTTTTGGAGGCGCCACCGAAGCTCAAGCCCATGCGGCAGCACGTGCTCAAGCAGAGACTGGCAGACTTCTTCCAGGAACTCCGGAATTTCAAGCAGCTTTCGATCGCGTGACCACAGATCCTAATTTACTAACCGGTTCAAAATTCCAAGATAACTCAAAAATCTACCACGCCGATTACAATTATAACTTCAGTCATTTAATAGATTTTGCAGAAATTCAAGTTGGTGGTTCATTTAGAGAATACCAATTAAATTCTTTTGGAACTATTTACACCGACAATGATGGTCCAATTGATTACTCTGAACTTGGTGTTTATACCCAAATTCAAAAAGCTTTAGAATTAAGCGAAAATGTAAAGCTTAAATTAACAGGATCGTTGCGTTATGACAAATCAGAATTGTTTGATGGTTTCTTTTCGCCAAGACTTTCAGCAGGTTTCACGGTTAACGAAAACCACAACATCCGAGGTTCATTCCAAACTGGATTTAGAAATCCAACTACACAAGATTTATATATTGGTTTAGATGTTGGTCGTGCCATCTTAGTTGGAGGTGCTGCAGATAACCCAGAGCGTGATGTTAGAAACTATGGATTAAGTCCAGCGGGAACTGCTATAACTGGCCAAAGCAATATTGCCTTTGATGGCCTTGGAGCTTACACCAATTCCTTCTTTGCTAGTTCTGTACAAGTTTTTGGCGAATCTACAAACCCAGCAGATTTAAGAGTGGCAAATTCAAACTTTGTGAAACCTGAACAAGTAACTTCATTTGAAGTTGGTTATAGAGGAAAATTAAATAAGGTAATAGTTGATGCTTCGGCTTACTACAACAATTACAAAGATTTCTTAGCAAACGAAACCGTAATTGCACCATTTTATGGAGATGTTGCCTTAACACAAACCTTACCTGGTGGCATACCTTTGGCTGTTGCTGCTATTGCGAACGGCGATTTCCAAGCCTATCAAACTTATACCAACTCCGATGCTGAGGTTAATTCTTATGGTGCAGCCATTGGAGTAACCACCAAATTATTTGGCAATTACGATTTAGGCATGAATTACACCTATGCCAAATTAGATTTTGACAGAACACAAAATCCAGATTTTAGAACCAACTTCAATACACCTGAACACAAAGTAAAAGCTAGTTTTGGAAACACAGATTTGTTTAAAAACTTTGGTTTTAATGTAGCTTGGAGATGGAGTGATTCCTTTTTCTGGGAAGCTTCCTTTGGTGATGGTGACGTGCCAGCATTTCATGTTATAGATGCTCAAGTCAATTACAGAATCCCTTCGTTGAAATCTACTATTAAAGTTGGCGCTACCAACCTTTTACAAGATGAATACTTTACAGCATTCGGAACTGGATTTATCGGGTCTCAGTATTATGTGTCCCTAACTATTAATAACTTATAAAACTGAAAATTATCATGTTTAAAATAAAATATATTTGGCTGTTGTTACTTTTTATAAGTTTCACAGCATGTAACAACGACGACGATTCTGGGGAACCAACAGTGGTTTTACCAGAACTGACTTCCGGTGAAGCTGATTTCTCAAAATTTGTAACTTTAGGAAATTCACTAACGGCCGGATTTACTGACAATGCATTGTTTATTGCTAGTCAGAATAATTCCTTACCTAACATTTTGTCACAGAAGTTTGCGCTTGTTAGCGGTGGAAGTTTTAACCAACCCCTGATGAACGATAATTTTGGAGGCATTGCTATTGGCGGACAACGTATACTACAACCGAGATTGGTATTTGGCGGTGCTGGGCCAGTGCCGTTAGAATCCCTTATCGGGCCAGTTACAGTATCTACCGATTTAGCCATAAACAACCCAACAGGACCATTTAACAATATGGGAGTTCCCGGAGCCAAAAGCTTTCATTTAGTTGCGCCTGGATATGGAAATATTGCTGGTGTTGCTATTGGTGCTGCCAATCCCTATTTTGTGAGAATGGCATCAAGTCCTAACACCACAATTATAGCCGACGCGCTTGCCCAAAACCCAACATTTTTCAGTCTTTGGGCAGGAAATAATGACGTTCTCGGTTTTGCAACTTCTGGAGGCAGTGGTGTGAGTCAAGAAGGTAATTTAGACCCTTCAACTTATGGCGGAAACGATATTACAGACAGTAATGTTTTCGCAAGTGTGTTCTCACAACTAGTCGCAGGACTTACTGCAAACGGCGCCAAGGGCATCGTTGCTAATATTCCGGATGTTACTACCATTCCTTTTTTCACTACCGTACCTCACAACCCAGTTCCACTCGATGCTAACACTGCCGCAGCAGTTAATGGTGCTTATGCAACATATAATGGCGGTTTATTACAGGCCGAACAGGCTGGGTTTATAGATGCTGACGAGCGTGCTGCACGTACCATAAACTTTACGGCTTCAAGCAATAACGCGGTTGTTATTGTAGACGAAGACCTTACTAATCTAGGCGCCTTAGGATTGCCTAATTTCAGACAAGCCACTGCCAACGATTTGTTAGTATTGCCAGCCTCTAGTTTTATAGGTACCCTTGCAGACCCAAGCAATCCATTATCAGTTAATGGTGTAGCAATACCACTAGCCGACCAATGGGTTTTAACACCTGAAGAACAGCAAATGGTAGCTACTGCAACGCAAAGTTATAACAACACTATTGCAGCTGTTGCAGCCGCTAATGGTTTGGCTTTTGTTGATGCCAATGCCTTATTAACACAATTATTTAATGGTGGCATTCCTTCAGGTAACTTTATACTTACAGCGAACTTGGTTACAGGTGGTGCTTTCTCTTTAGATGGTGTACACCCAAATGCTAGAGGTTATGCCTTAATAGCCAATGAATTTATGAAAGCTATTGATCTTGCTTACGGTTCAAATTTTGAAGACTCAGGAAACTTTGTAGATGTTGGAAATTATCCAACCAATTATTCTCCAACAATTCAGTAAATTATAAAATAAATCCTATTCAAAACACCTCATTTTCTGAGGTGTTTTTTTATGTTTAGAAAAGTAAAAAAAACTTTATTTTAAATTAAAAACTTCTATCTTTGCAGCGCGAAAAACACCCGTGTTTTCCATAATTAAATCGCATTAAATTAAACATATAAGTAATGTCTAAAGTTACAGGTAAAGTTGCCCAAATAGTTGGTCCGGTTATAGATGTAGAATTTGCATCTGGCTCAGAATTGCCAAAAATTTACGATTCACTAGAAATAACTCAAGCCGATGGTTCGCTATTGGTGCTTGAAGTTCAGTCTCATATTGGTGAAGATACCGTGAGAACTATAGCAATGGACTCGTCTGATGGATTAAGTAGAGGCGTTGAGGTAGTTGCTACAGGTGCACCTATCCAAATGCCAATTGGTGAAGATGTTTACGGACGTCTTTTTAACGTTATTGGTGATGCCATTGACGGACTTGGTAACCTACCAAAAGCTGGTGACAAAGGCTTGCCAATTCACAGAGAAGCGCCAAAATTTGAAGATTTATCAACTTCTACCGAAGTTTTATTTACAGGTATTAAAGTAATCGACCTTATTGAGCCTTACGCAAAAGGTGGTAAAATTGGTCTTTTTGGTGGTGCTGGTGTAGGTAAAACTGTATTAATTCAGGAGTTGATTAACAATATCGCAAAAGGACACGGTGGTCTTTCTGTATTTGCTGGTGTAGGAGAACGTACGCGTGAAGGAAACGATTTACTCCGTGAAATGTTAGAATCTGGTATTATTAAATACGGTGATGATTTTATGCATTCTATGGAAGAAGGCGGTTGGGATTTGACCAAGGTTGACAAAAACTTAATGAAGCAATCGAAAGCTACCTTTGTTTTTGGACAGATGAACGAACCACCAGGAGCACGTGCGCGTGTTGCTTTATCAGGTTTAACCATTGCAGAGTATTTCCGTGATGGCGCTGGTGAAGGACAAGGAAAAGACGTGTTGTTTTTCGTTGATAATATTTTCCGTTTTACCCAAGCGGGTTCAGAGGTGTCTGCACTTTTAGGTCGTATGCCGTCTGCGGTAGGTTACCAACCAACATTGGCAACTGAAATGGGTGCCATGCAGGAGCGTATTACGTCAACCAAAAGAGGCTCTATTACATCGGTTCAAGCGGTGTATGTGCCTGCGGATGATTTAACCGATCCAGCGCCTGCAACAACCTTTGCTCACTTAGATGCCACTACGGTTTTATCACGTAAAATTGCCGAGCTTGGTATTTATCCAGCGGTAGATCCTTTAGATTCAACCTCAAGAATTTTAACAGCCGATATTTTAGGTGCTGATCATTATAACTGCGCACAACGCGTAAAAGAGTTGTTACAACGCTACAAAGAATTGCAAGATATTATCGCCATTTTAGGTTTGGAAGAATTATCTGAAGAAGATAAATTGGCAGTATCGCGTGCCAGACGTGTACAACGTTTCTTATCTCAACCTTTCCATGTAGCCGAACAGTTTACAGGAATTCCAGGAGTTTTGGTAGATATTAAAGAAACCATCAAAGGATTTAATATGATTATGGAAGGTGAATTAGACCACTTACCAGAAGCAGCTTTTAACCTTAAAGGTAGTATTGAAGAAGCTATTGAAGCTGGAGAAAAAATGTTAGCAGAAGCTTAATCAAGTTCAGAGTTATGAGTTCGGAGTTCAAAGTTGAAACTCACAACTCACAACTCACAACTCATAACTAGAAAAGATGTATTTAGAAATCGTATCGCCAGAGGCCACCTTATTTAGCGGAGAAGTTACAAGCGTTTCTGTTCCTGGAATAAACGGAGAATTTGAAATGCTCAACAACCACGCCCCTATTGTGTCTATACTTAAAAATGGACATGTAAAAATTGTTGGTGATTTGGAACTAAGCAACGCATCGGCCTCTAAATTCATAAAAAAAGAAAAGGGCTATTGGTTACCAATTAACTCCGGAACGATTGAAATGAACTCAAATAAGGTAATTGTTTTGGCGGATTAAAATCGAATTCCATTATAAATTTATACAAATGCGAGGTAATTTTACTTCGCATTTTTTATTTTAAAAAATAATCCGACTGTATGCTATGTAATTATTAAATTTTGACGTTACAAAATTTGTTTTTCAACGTTTTAAAGTAAAATGCGCAGTATAGGTCCTGGGAGAACCGTCCTCACTCAAATAATCAACTTTAAACCAATAATCGTTGGTAGGCATTAACGCCCCATTAAAGGTTCCGTCCCAACCAGAAAGCGATGGATTCACAACGGCAAGCATTTTACCATATCTGTCAAAAATGCTAATCCTAGCGTTTGATTGGTCTCTTAAACACGGGATATTCCAAAAATCGTTTATAGAATCGCCATTGGGTGTGAAAAATTTAGGATACTCTAAAATCTGAAAAGCTTCAACTGCGGTGTTACTGCAGCCCGAAGTTTCCCTGACGGAAATTAGATGCTCCTCACAACCAGATATATTACTGAATATATTATTTGGAACCCATCGACCGCCATCCAGTTGGTATTCATAGTCACCAGTTCCGCCATCAACCGTTACCACCGCAGTTTGATTGTAACTAAATGGTTCTGAAACCACCTCAACCACTACTGAAAGCTCCAATACAGGAAGCACTTCAATTGTTAAAAATGTTTCTGCTGCACACTGATTAGGATTTGGTGTAAAGGTATAGGTTGTTGTTTCAGTATTGTTCAATACTGGAAACCAAGAGCCACTAATCCCATTATTTGAAATTATTGGTAAATTGTCTAATGCATCACCTTCACAAATAAAATCAACCGTGTCAAAACTCGGAATTATAGGATCCGATACTGTAATTTCTAAAGTAGATGTTGTAGTACAACCTTGATTTAAATCGGGCGTAAATGTATAAATAGTGGTCACTGTATTATCTAAATTAGGTGACCAAGTACCAGAAATTCCATTATTCGAAACCGTTGGAAGTGCTTCTAAAAATTCTCCCGGACAAATAGTACCGACAGGATCAAAAAGTGGCACAATACTCGGAATTATCTGAATGATTAAATCGATATCATTAGCACACTGATTGCCATTAGGTGTAAAAGTATAGGTAGTTGTTGCTGTATTATTTATTTGAGGAGACCAGGTGCCTGTGATGCCATTATTAGAGGTTGTAGGCAAATCTGAAATGGTTTCACCTTCACAAAATGGAGCAACCATATCAAATTCAGGATTAATTAAGGGCGTAACGATAATCGTAAGGGTTGTTTCTATGGCACATTGTTCTGCGTCTGGTGAAAAAGTATACAGCGTAGTTTGCGTTGTATCTAAGGCTGGCGACCAAGTGCCAGAAATTCCATTATTTGAAACGGTCGGTAGCGCATCAATCGTGTCGCCTTCGCAAATTGTATCAATTGCGGTAAACTCTGGTGTGATTAATGGGTTTACAACAATTTCTAAAGTAACTTGTTGCTCACATGCATCAACTTCATCTGGTGTAAAGGTATAAGTTGTGGTGGTTGTATTGTCTAAGGGTGGTGACCATGTACCAGCTATACCATTGTTAGAGATGCTGGGTAATTCTGCAAGGGTATCTCCTTCGCATATAGCCTCAACAGCATCAAAAATCGGAATTTGTAATGGGTTGACCACAATGTCTAGAGTTGTTGAATTTGCACAAGGGTTGTCAGGTGTAAACGTATAGGTCGTAGTTTGGGTATTATTTAAAGCAGGAGACCAAGTGCCAATAATACCATTAACAGAAGTGGTAGGCAATTCTGAAAGCGCATCTCCGTCACAAATGGGCGCTACCGGATTGAAAATAGGGTCTTCAACAGGAAATACAGATAGCGTAAATTCTTCAACGGTTGTATCGCCACAAACATCACTTATGGTTACTGTGTACGTGGTGGTGGTGGTTGGAGAAAATTCAGGATTTGCAATGTTGGGATTACTAATTCCGTTGGTTGGAGTCCATGAGTAAGAATCCCCACTCGGAATAGTGGCATCAATAACCTTTGAAGATCCAAAACAAATAAAATCGTCTTGGAGTTGCAGATTATCTACAAAAGAAATACTGTTAAAACATACCTCGTGAATATTAGTTAATCCACCGGTTGAACCAACAAAACCAAAAAACACAGTGTCATCACCAGAAAAAATTGTTGATTTTACGTCTTGATTCAAAGTCAAACGCAACACACAGTCAAAATAAACCCTTAAAGTATTGGTAGTGGCTAGCCACTCTATCTTTATTTCATGTGCATTACCGTCTTCTATGTTCAAACTGGTAGCGCTTGCTTGTATTGGACCTGCGAGATTACTTGCGCCAATGTTATGATTCGGTTCGCCGTTTCTCATTATGGCAATATGATCCCAGGTAGGATCACCTAAATCGGTATTCTGATAAGTATCAAATTCTATAACTAAAGATGGTGATATACCTGCATACCCCAATCCACCACCAGAGTTACCAATTTCGGGGTTAGAGTTCCTTTTAAAAACCAATGCCATTCCGTCAGCGCCATTGGCATCTTGAGAACCAAAATTATTTTGATACAAAATGGTAAAATCCGAATCAAAATCAATAGGATTGTCATACCAAACGCCACCTGTCTGGTTTGGTAAATTTTGAGTAATGGTATAACAATTATTACCTTGATCTAAGGCATCACCAATAACTGTCGCATTTAACTGTGCTGTAATCCTACTAGTTGTAAATAATGTTAATACAACTAGGCTGTATATTCTAAAGTGCAATTTTTTTTTCCTTTTATTACCTCAATATACCAAATGCGGTCTTGATTTGCAATTAAGATTGTTATTTAATTTATAATAATGGTAATCAAATAAATCCGTCAGGAACAATGCATCCTTAATATATTCTAAAATATCCGAAGGCTCACAATCTAAGGCTATGTATATGGCTTCAAGGGTTGAAAAGTGAACCACTACAATCGACTCACATGAATGGGTTAAATCATAGAAAACACTTTTGACAGTTGAAAATAATTCTAACTTTGCTTCAAATTGAGATACTATGAGACCTGTAATCCTATTAGGGTTAGTACTAATTAGTAATTTTTTGTTTTTTAATGGTTTTGCTCAAAATCTACCAACACAAAGTTTAGATTCTGTCACCATTACCTCAACCCGTATCGATATACCATTCAAAGAAAATTCCAGAACCATCACGGTTATCACTGCTGCCGACATCAAAAACAGCGCCGCTGTCAACGTAGCGGATTTATTACAACAATTTGCAGGTGTTGATATTCGTCGCAGAGGCACTGGTGGTAGCCAAGCCGATTTACACATTAGAGGTGGTGGGTTTGATCAAACCTTGCTGTTGATTGATGGTATTAAAATGGACGATTCGCAAACTGGTCATCACACCATGAATGCTGCTTTACCATTAGAAGTTATTGAACGCATTGAAATCATTAAAGGGCCTGCCGCTCGTATTTTTGGTCAAAATGCCTTTACAGGCGCTATCAATATTGTTACCAAAAACCAATTGTCTAATACTGTTTCAACTAATATTGAAACCGGTTCTTTCGGGCAGTTTAATGGCTCGGTTACGGTGGGAAGTGAGCTTAACAACTCATCGCATTTAGTGCATGCTGGCAAAGTTACTTCGGATGGGTATCGAATTAATTCAGATTATGACAACTCCAATTATTTTCTAAAAAGTGTGTTCAACAAAAACAATCAGCCCATTGAAATGATTGCCACCTTTTTCGATCGGAAATTTGGAGCTCAGAACTTCTACACAACGAATCCCACTTTTTTTGAATACGAAGAAACCCAAAACAGCCTAGTTGCCTTCACCACTAAATTCCAATCAGAAAAACTCAAAATTCAACCCAGAGTTTATTGGAAACGCAATCAGGATATGTTTTTGTTAAGGCGTGACGAGCCCACCTTTTTTAGAAATTTCCACATTACTCATAAAGTGGGTGCTGAAGCCAATGCTTCTTATACTTCAAAAGCAGGTGTTACAGGTTTTGGGGTAGATTTATCGCATATTTCAATTAGCAGTAACAATTTGGGTGAACGCAACAGGTTTATGGCCAATATTTTTGTTGAGCATTTATTCAAATTGGCCAATGATCAACTTGATATAACTCCAGGAGTAGCCCTAACCTATTTTTCGGATTTTAAATTTCATGCATTTCCTGGTATAGATATTGGGTTTCAAATTTCCGAAGATTTTAGAACCTACGGAAACGTTGGTTACACCTATCGTATTCCCACCTACACCGACTTGTTTTACAGCGATCCCGCAACGCAGGGCAATCCGGATTTGGAACCCGAAGAGGCTTTTGCACAGGAAATCGGTATTAAATACATAACTCCAAAATTATCAGCATCGTTAGCCATTTTTAACCGCGATGCAACTAATCTCATTGATTATATCAGACCTGATACAGACGACGCTGTTTTTACGGCCACCAACATCACCGAGGTCAATACCAAAGGTTTCGAATTTGATGCGGCTTACAATTTTAAATTAAAAGGTTTTACTCAAAGCCTAAATTTTGGTTATGCCTATTTAGATGATAATATTCTGGATCAAAATCAAGATTTATCAAGGTATTCACTCAACACACTCAAACATCAATATACGTCGAGATTTAGTTCTCAATTGTTTAAAAATGTGCGCCAAAATATTGTTTACAAATACGCCGAACGCACCACGGGTCAAACTTACAATGTTTGGGACGCCTCTATATTCATGCAAATTAAAACTGTGGAGCTTAGCATAACTGCCAATAATATTTTTGATGCTGATTACATTGAAACTGGTTTTGTACCCATGCCGCCTAGCAATGTACTGTTTGGTTTGCGGTATAATTTTAATTAAATATTTAACACTTTAGTCAACCCAATTGGTAACGTTTTCTTAACTTTGAAGATTATCATTTTCTATGTCAACACTTAATCTTCAAGACATTCCTCGTGTAAAAAACATTAGCAAGGAAGATTTTATAAAGCATTATTTTAAACCACAAAAACCTGTGGTTATAGAGCGATTTATTGAAGATTGGCCTGCGTTTGATAAATGGAATTTAGACTACATGAAATCTGTGGCTGGTCATAAAACAATCCCGCTTTATGACAATAGACATGTGCACCATAAAGATGGTTTTAACCAACCGCATGCCGAGATGAATATGTCTGATTATATTGACCTATTAAAAAGTGAGCCCACAAAATACCGTATTTTTCTTTGGAATATTTTAAAAGAAGTTCCCGTCTTACAGCAGGATTTCCAATATCCTGATTTTGGATTAAAACTTATGAAGGGTTTACCAATGCTGTTTTTTGGCGGAAAAGATTCCTACACTTTTATGCATTACGATATTGATTTGGCCAATATTTTTCATTTTCATTTTGAAGGAAAAAAGCAGTGTATTTTATTCGACCAACAACAAAATAAATATTTGTACAAAGTACCACATTCACTAATTACCCGCGAAGATATTGATTTTTCCAATCCTGATTTCCATAAGTGGCCAGCACTTAAAAATGCCAAAGGCTGGATTTGCGAGCTCAATCACGGTGAAGTGTTGTATATGCCCGAAGGATACTGGCATTATATGCGTTACATAGCTCCTGGGTTCTCAATGAGCTTGAGAGCTATTGCACGTCATCCTAAAAATCTCTCTAAAGCAATCTATAACCTATTTGTAATGCGAAATATTGATAATCTAATGCGCAAGCTTAAAGGACAACGCTGGATTGAATGGAAAAACGAACGGGCTTTAATCAATACCTCTAAAGGTATATCCAGATAATTAATTTTTTCTGAACCTTCATTTCTTTTTAACTTAACTTTTTTTGTGGGATTTCCGCAATTAAAAGAATTCTAATTACTCTATATTTGTTCATATTTTTCAATTTATGCTAATAGCAATACTATCTGGATTTCTTTTTGCATTTATTCTGGTATTCGCCGGAAAGCATCTTAAGAACAAATATGCCATCGTTTCGGCTATTGTTCCTTTAGGGCTATTTATATATTTTTTACAATTTGTAAATCGGATAGCTGCTGGCGAGGTCATTACCAAAACCTACCAGTGGATCCCATCCTTAAATGTTAATCTAGGTTTTACCTTAGACGGTATTTCTTTAATTTTTTCATTGATGATTACCGGAATTGGGTTTCTTGTTTTCGTTTATACCGCGGCCTATTTAAAAGGCCACCACTACCTAGATCGCTTTTACGGCTACTTGGCCATATTTATGGCAGCCATGCTTGGTTTGGTGCTGTCCGATAATATCTTATCACTATTTATTTTCTGGGAACTCACCAGTATTAGTTCTTTCTTTTTAATTGGTTTTAACAACAAAGAAAAATCGTCGAGAGAGTCGGCTGTTTTAGCACTGGCGATTACTGGCATTGGTGGCCTTTTGTTATTGGCCGGTGCTCTTATATTAGGCAACATTACAGGAACCTACAGTATTGCCGAAATGCTGTCGTCCCAATCAATAATATCCGATAGCCCGCATTACATCATTATTGTGCTATTACTTTTTGGAGCCGCTTTTACCAAATCGGCACAATTCCCGTTTCATTTTTGGTTACCAGGTGCCATGAAAGCGCCTACGCCCGTATCAACTTATCTCCATTCAGCAACCATGGTAAAAGCAGGTATTTATTTGCTGATGCGTTTCACACCTGTTTTGGGAAGTACTGAACTTTGGAATACAACTTTAATTATTGTAGGTGCAGTAACCATGTTATATGCGGCCATTCACACGCTTTTTAGAACCGATTTAAAGGGGATTTTAGCCTATTCCACTATTTCGGCACTGGGGATTTTAGTGTTTTTAATTGGACTAGGAACCAAAGATGCCTTGATCGCTGCTTGTGTTTTTATTCTGGTACATGCATTTTATAAAGCCTGCTTATTCCTTGTAACAGGAATTATTGACCACGAAACTGGAACAAGAGATGCTACGGTACTATCTGGATTGCGCAAAGTAATGCTGCCTGTGGCAATTGCTGGAATATTGGCAGCTGTTTCAAATGCCGGTATTCCGCCAAGTTTTGGGTTTTTAGGCAAGGATTTAATTTATGAATCTACCTTGCACATGGGCGATATGGCCATAGTGTTGACAGCCTTAGCTGTTTTAACCAATATTTTGTTATTATATGCTGGTTTTGTTGCTGGTGTGAAACCTTTTACCGGAAAATTACCCTCGCAATTTGAAAAGGTACATTTGCCAAGTTATTTAATGTGGGTACCACCACTAATTTTGGCAGTTGGCGGTATTGTTATAGGATTATTCCCCAGTATTATTGAAGGTGCACTAATCAAGCCTGCGGTTACGGTGTTGGGGGCGAACAGCGGCGACATACATCTCAAACTTTGGCACGGCTTTAATACTATTTTGGCATTAAGCGCAACGACCATTGGTATTGGTTTAATGTTGTATTTTATATTAAAACCTTCTGAAAAACTAGTGCAATTGGCACAAAGATTTGAAATTATTTCACCGCAAAATATAGTTGAATCTATAGCTTATGGCTTTGGTTACTTTTCAAGTTACTGGTCTAAAATTGTTCAAAATGGTTATCTGCGAAACTACATTGCGACCATCATTATCTTTTTAATTATTGTAGTTGGTTACACGCTTTTTAACCACACCACTTTTGAAATTGATTATGATTCTTTTGCTGAACTTACCGTTTATGAAATACTCACCTTGGTGTTAATGATTGTCGGAATACTTTACACCGTATTTACCAAATCGCGTTTAGCAGCAGTAGCTTCTATGGGTGTTGTAGGTTTGGCTATAAGTTTGATATTTGTGTATTACAGCGCACCCGATTTGGCGATGACTCAGTTTTTAATAGACACTTTAACAGTTATCCTTTTTGTATTGGTGCTGTATAAACTCCCTAAATATCTAAATATTTCTAACACTGCTAATCGTATCAAGGATGGCGTGATTTCTATAGCTTTTGGTTCTTTAATTATGATTTTGGCCTTAGAGGTTTTAAGTCAACCACAAAATAACGAAACCAGTAGTTTTTATGCTGACAATGCTTACATACTAGCCAAAGGTAAGAATGTAGTAAATGTCATATTGGTGGATTTCAGAGGTATTGATACCTTTATGGAAATTTCGGTGTTAACCATCGCTGCTATTGGTGTATTTTCTTTAATAAAATTACGACTGGCTAAAAAATTTAGAAACAAGTAGAACCATGAAAACACTGATATTAAAAACGGCTTCTAAATATTTACTGCCATTACTGCTATTGTTTTCGGTATTTATTTTGTTACGCGGACATTACTTGCCGGGTGGCGGTTTTGTTGGCGGGCTTATCGCGTCCATAGCCTTCGTGGTGCATGCCTTCGCCAACGGCTTAGAACAAACTAAAGATTTATTGCGTATTCATCCAGGATATCTTATGCCTGTTGGATTATTAGTTGCCTTTATAGCTGGTATTTCCCCAATTTTTATATCAGCTTTACCTTTTATGACTGGTGAATGGTTTGCCGAACCCTTGGCTGTAATAGGCATGGTTGGCTCAGCACTATTTTTTGATATTGGCGTGTATATCGTGGTGATAGGCGTTTCTTTAACTATTATTTTTACAATAACTGAATCGGCATAAACATGGAGTTTCTACTAGCATTGGTTACGGGTTTATTATATGCAGCAGGTTTGTATATGATGTTACGGCGCAGTTTGGTAAAGCTTATCATCGGACTTATTTTAATTGGAAACGGTGCCAATATGCTTATTTTTTTATTAGGAAGAATCACCAAAGGCTTACCGCCAATTATTCCAGAAGAATCTAAAGTGTTTTTAGAACCCTATGCCGACCCGGTTCCACAAGCATTGATTTTAACGGCCATTGTAATTAGTTTTGGTTTGCAATCGTTTGCAATCGTGTTGATAAAACGCGCTTACAAAGTGGTAAAAACTGATGATTTAGACCAAATGAACTCAACAGACGAATATTCATGATAAATCACATTGTTTTATATCCAATTTTGGTTCAGTTGTTTTTCGCAATTGTTCTTCTGTTTGCTTGGAATAGTGTTAGGCTACAGAAATCTATCAGTATATTTGGTTGTATTGTAAGCTTAGCCTTATCTATTTGGCTATTTATAACCATTTGGACTAAAGGAACTTTAACGGTACAAGCAGGCAATTGGGAAGCGCCATTTGGCATTACTTTTGTCGCCGATATTTTTGCTGCAACCTTAGTCTTACTAACTGCTATTAGCGGGCTGGCTGTTACTATATTTTCGGCTGGGACTATTTTATTATCCCGATTTAAATTTGGCTTCCTGCCCGTTTTCCATTTCTTATTACTTGGCTTAAACGGGGCTTTTTTAACAGGTGATATTTTTAATTTATACGTTTGGTTCGAAATAATTATCATCAGTTCATTTGTACTAATTACCTTAGGTGGTGAAAAAAAGCAGCTAGAAGGTGCTATCAAATATTTCACCTTAAATATTTTAGCATCCATGATTTTCTTAACGGCTATTGCTGTACTTTATGGACTAACAGGATCGCTCAACATGGCTGATTTAGCACTTAAAGTTGCTGAAATCGACAACAGGGGGTTGGTTGAAATTACGGCCTTGTTATTTTTGATTGGATTTGGAATTAAAGCCGCTATTTTTCCACTGTATTTTTGGTTGCCAGCATCGTACCATACGCCACCACCAGCCGTTATGGCAATTTTTGGGGGTTTACTTACCAAAGTTGGCGTGTATGCGCTCATTAGGGTATTTACCTTGATTTTTGTGGGTGAAGATTTTCTTGAAACCATCATTTTAAGTATTGCAGGCTTAACCTTATTCTCGGGTGCTGTTGGTGCTTTGGTTCAAAATAATATTGTAAAAGTCTTTTCTTATCTTATCATTTGTCATATTGGATTTATGATTTTAGGTCTTGGACTTTATACTGAAGCAGCCATCGCCGGTGCCGTGTTTTACTTAATACACGATATTGTAGTTAAAACCAATTTGTTTATGGTAAGCGGACTCATTTACCGCATTAAGGGAACCTTTAGTATGCGCGATTTGGGTAGACTTTACGCCCATCACCCCATGTTTTCATTGTTGATGATTATTCCGTTGTTTTCACTTATTGGCATTCCTCCATTATCAGGATTTTGGCCAAAACTTGCGCTTATTACCGAAAGCTTTAAAATTGGGAACTACTGGTTAATTGGCGCGGTATTATTTGCTACCTTTATTACCTTATTTGTAATTGCGCGCATGTGGTCGGAAGTGTTTTGGAAAGACGGTCCTGTTTTAAAACGGATTCCAAACTTTAGATATTTTAGACTTTTAAACAAAAAACAAAAATTACAAATGATAGTACCTATGGTATTCTTGGCAATGGTGTCACTTTACATTGGTTTTGGTGCTGAACACATACAGCGTTTGTCATCGCGAATTGCACAAGAGCTCATGAACAACCAATTATATATTGAAGCTGTTCTAAATAAATAGAATTAAAACTATGATAAGTCAACGATTTTTAAGCAACATACTACTAACCTTTGTTTGGGTAGCCCTTACAGGAAGTTTTGCATTTCTTAATTTTCTCTTTGGGTTTATCTTGAGCTTTCTTATACTATGGATTATCACCCTAAGCAACGGCGATGAAAAATATTTCAGACTTGTTCCAAAGATTATTTTCTTTTTTCTATTCTTTTTGTACGAATTAATAAAGGCAAATATTCAAGTAGCTTTTGATGTGGTTACTCCTAAGTTTTATATGAAACCCGGCATCGTAAAACTGCCATTAGATGCTAAAACCGACATAGAAATTACGCTGTTAGCCAATCTAATTTCACTCACACCAGGAACCTTAAGTCTTGATGTATCAAACGATAGAAAAGTATTATATGTACATGCGATGTACATATCCGATAAAGAGAAATTTATCCGTGATATTAAACAAGGATTTGAACGACGCTTATTAGACATTTTAAGATGACCTTATACGATTATCTATATTATATTTTATTGCCGGTATTATCGGTTGCCATGATTTTGCTTTTTGTGAGGTTTTTGCTTGGTCCCAGTATCGCCGATCGCGTTATTGCGCTCGATTTACTTATTACCACCAGTATTGGCATAATTGCTATTTACAGCATTATCACCAACCAACCAACCTTTTTAGACATTGCTATGATTTTGGCGCTAATTGCCTTTTTGGGCACTGTAGCATTCTCCTATTATTTAGAAAAACGAAATAAAAATGAGTGATTTTTTTATTGCCATTATTGCCTCTTTAGGAGCCTTATTTGTGCTGCTCGCATCCATTGGTTTGGTGAGAATGCCAGATACTTATTTACGTATTTCGGTTACTACCAAGGCCGCCACTCTCGGAATTGGCTTAATCTTAATTGCGGCTGCATTTTATTTTAAAGAATTATCGGTTACGTCTCGCGTTTCGGCCATTATCCTATTTATTTTACTAACCGCGCCAATTGCGGCGCATCTCATTGGGCGTGCCTCTTATTTTATAGGCGTAAAACTTTGGCACAAATCTGTAATGGACGATCTTGAAGGCAAGTATAAAAAGGTAACCCACGAACTTATGAGTGAAGATATAGAGAGTGACGCAACCACCATCACAAATACCATTGACGAAAAACCTAACGATACCAAAAAATAAAGGCAATCATTTAATTAATGTGCTCATATTGAACTTGTAAAGTTAAAATACCTTATATTTGTAACTTGTAAAACCAAATCAAATCAGATGAAAAATTATATTTTAATAGTATTATTGCTTTCAGTAGCTTTCGTGAATGCTCAAGCCTTTAAAGGTAAAGGAGATAATAAAGTTCAAATAGGCCTCAATGCTCAGGAAAAATCTACCGGCATCAATGCTACCTACGATTTTGGGGTTGGCGAAAATATTTCTTTCGGTTTTGTCACTACTTATGCTTTGGGTATTAGCGAAAATACAGATGCAGATTTTGCGGATAGATTAGACCTACGCGCACGATTTAACGCCAATATTGGTAACGTTCTAAGAATAGATGACAATTTTGATCTTTATCCTGGTTTAAGCTTTGGGCTTAAGAATTTTGGTGGACATATAGGTGCCCGCTACTTCTTTTCGTCAGGTTTTGGCGTGTATTCAGAAGTTGGGATACCTATAGCAAAATACAACACCGATACACTCACTGCCGCCGAAAAAATTCACAACCAGTTTGTTTTTAATTTAGGCGCTTCCTTTAATCTGTAGGATTGATTAATTGTCTGTCCATCCCCAAGGTGGGCCTGGATTGTCAATAGCCTTTGTTAAATCAAAAACTATGGTGAACTGTCTTGGTGTATCTACCCTTTTTAAATTATAGGTTAATTCGGTTTCGTTTACTGTTATCCACCAGATATTTGTGGCTGCGGCTGGTATCAGCTCTGCAGTAAAGGCATCGGCTGGAAATACTTGTACTTGTGCTTTACCCGGATTACTTGCAGTGCCACCGTACATTGTGGTTTCGTCGGGGCTACCGTCTTGGTGTCGGTGGTCGTGTTTCAATTCTATTAAACCATTAACATAGGTCAACACCCAAGTTCGGGATTTGTCGTCACCTACAAACAACGGTATTTTTATAACGGTGTCAGTACAACTTCTCACATGCATCACCAAAGCTTTACCACCAAATTGCGCATCATTTTCAGGAACAATTAACTTTCCTTCAAACGACTTACCACATAATTGTTGCAAACGCTCCCAGAATGTATCGGAGTTTGTTTCTTGCGAATAGAGACTACAAGTAATAAGAAGCGCTATAACAATAGGTACATGTTTCATGATTGATATTATTTGTTACAATATAGGATTATAATTTCATTTTTTGAAACTTAAAAATCCATTGTTCGGTAATGATAAATTAACCTGCATTGGCAAGTATTTTTAATCATTTTTTCGCATACTATTAACGAAAATTAGCGATTCGGCATCCCATTGTCAATTTACGATTTTCAAGTAATATTTAATGGTAATAAAAACCATTACACGCTTGTAGTAATAAGGACTACAAGATTGTAAGATGCACTTCACAAAAATGGGTTATACGACGGTATTTTAGCCCAAATACGCTATTTCATCGACTTTTTTAATCGTTTTAACGAGGATCTTTAAGCTTGGTCTATATTTGAAATAACCAAATACCTAATACTAATCTTATGTTCAAAACATTACTTTTACCTCGTCAGGTGTTACAATTGAGCCTTGTAATTTTAGTACTTTTACAATTTAACACTTTTGCTTCATCATCAAAAAGCACATATTCTTTTCCAGAAGTTGAATCAACTACATGGAATGGTACTAGCTGGAGTAATTTGGCACCTACCATTTTAAAAATCGCCGTTATTAGTGGCGACTACAATACTGCTAGCTTTGGAAGTTTTGCGGCTTTAAAACTAGTTGTAAATGCTGGCTACACCCTTACAATCGATAACTATACTTATGTTGAAGTTGAAGGCAATGTAGATATTATTGGCAATATCATAGTGGAATCTAAAGGTGCATTTGTTCAAAATAGCCCAACTGGCAGTTTTTATGTTGATTCTGGTGGTCAAGCTATCGTTAATAAGGTAACAGCTGTGCTCAATCATTGGTACGATTATACTTATTGGAGTTCGCCAGTATTAGGTACAACCGTTAATCAAGCCTTTGCATCCTCAAATGTTTCTAGAAGATTTTGGTTTAATGCCGAAAATTACCTCGATATTTTAAAATTAGATCCTATTACTAACACCATGGTTTCAGGACATGATGATATTGACGACGATGCCAATGATTGGCAATTGCTTAATGGAGCTGACGTACTTCTGCCTGGTAGAGGTTATGCCACCACCCATAATAGCGCTCAATTTGTCGCCGGTAACGCTTATAAATATAGTTTTGATGGTCCTTTTAATAACGGCACCATAAATGTTCCTATCCATTACAACGGTGACAATGGGGATAACGACTGGAATTTTATCGGCAATCCCTATCCTTCCGCGATAAAAGCCGACTCATTTTTTAATGCCAATAGCGGGATGATTGGTGGGGCCATTTATTTTTGGTCTCACGGCACACCACCAAGTTCTTCCTATAACGGAAACGAAACCTTAAATTTCACTAGTGACGATTACGCCATAATTAATGCAGGCAGTGGTGAAATTGCAGGTGGATCGCATGTGATACCAAAGAGATTTATCCCGTCGGGTCAAGGGTTTTTTGTACAAGGACTCGCCAATGGCAATGCGGTTTTTAATAATGCCATGCGTATGGTTGATTTTAGCAGTAACAATCAATTTTTCAGACAAAATGCTACGCCTGACAATAAGTTTTGGCTTAACCTAAGTACGGAAAGCGGTTTATTTAACCAAGTATTAGTGGCCTATGTTGATGGTGCAACTAATGGCAATGATGGCCAGCATTACGATGCCCCAAGAAATTTATCAACTACAACTGCGGCCATTATTTATACAGGTATTGAAAGTGATTTTACTACCAAACTTGCCATACAGGGCAAAGCTAAAAACAGTTTGAATACTAATGAAATCATTCCTTTAGGGTTTTACACCAGCATTTCTGAATCGGTACAATACCGTTTTTCAATTGCGCAAATACAAGGGCTGTTCTTTGAAACGGAACAAATTTACATCAAAGACTATCTATTAAATAACCTACATAATTTAAGTGAAAGTGATTATGAATTTGAATCAGCAACAGGGGAGTTTAACAACAGGTTTGAAATTGTATTCAATCCTCAAACCTTATCAATTGAAGCAACTGAAAATGATAAACAACTGGTTATTTCACAACCAGACAGCAACCAGTTATCTATAGAAACGTTGAATGGTGCCTATATCACAAAGCTTCAAATTATTGACCAATTAGGTCGTTTGGTAAATAGTCAAACACCTCAAAAAGAGAGCGTCAACATCGATACGCAGCATATGGCTACAGGTATTTACATCACCTATATAGAACTTAACAATGGTTATAAAGTATCTAAAAAAATATTAAAGCGAAGTTAGCTTAACGGTAAATATAGATAATGGGACATCTATATTATTTTTTCAGAAGTGGTAAAATTGGGAGTCAATTTAAAAAGTTGAACTCCCTTTTTTTATGGTTTTTATCAACTAGATTGTTCTTAATATTGGCAAAGTCTTTAGAGTTTTAGTTACCTTAAAACGATTTAACACAACAGCACAAAGACTTATCAACGTCTTAAGGCTATATGTCGCTAGTATTTACAGTGTTGTCGCCTTCACAAACCAACAAGCGAAAGACATCATCTGCATGACACAAAAATTTAGAAATGGCGCATGCATCCTCACGTTCAAAGGCAATCCACAGATAAGCGATATAAATACCGTTGCAATCTGGCATTTGGCCCGCGTCTAGTCGTAAATCTTGATCTGGATCGTTTGCGGTGAATAGCATTACATCGCTACAAACAGTAATAAATTGTCCTAGTAAAAAATTTACTTTACTCAGCAAAAAGCACAGGTAGAACTTTTTAACATTGGTGGTTTCAGCTAATAAAAGCTTAGGTGAAACATTAGGCAAATACAATTCCCCCTTTTCTAAATTAAGACTATAGGCTTTACCCAAGCAAGCTCCTGGTTTGCTATGTAAATTAAAATCAAATCCCTTAAGCAAATCACGGCCTTCGGTGGTTAACAAACCCCTATGAATACTTCGCAGTCCTGGAGAAAATTGCGTCTCATCAAAACGGAACACTTCTCTAAGTAAGGTTCTTAAGCGGCGTCTTCTACTCTTGTCTGTGGATTGCCTTAAATATGGTCCGCCACTTTTCTCAAGTAATGAAACTGAACGCTTTAAGCGCTTCTCTTCTATATCTGTATCCTTAAATGGGTTTACCTTGTCACCAAGATAGGCAAGATTTGGTCTCGTTTTACGCGCTATAGAGCCATCATCCGTAAGATAAGCTTCATCAGTCTCAAGCCTGTAAAATATTGCCTTATTGCTATATATCTTTGCCAAATGCGTGTGTGTGCCTTCTAGTTTGGGTTACTAAATATCGTCTAGTTCATGCTTTTTCCGGTTTCTTCTAAAATACTGGATGATGGAAGGTGCCGTAAGTCCGTGAAGAATAATAGAAAACAGTATGATGTATGCCGTGATTGCATAGAGCTCGTATTTGTTGGCGAAAGCATCCGTTTGCAAAAAAGCCCAAGACAAATAAAACACTGAGCCAACGCCACGAATGCCTAGAAAACTAATGGCCAATTTATTCCGAAAGGAATCTTTAATGCCTATAAAACCTATAAGCCCAGCCAGTGGGCGCACTACCAGCACAAATAAAGCGCTAAAAAGAATACCTTTCCAATCCGTCATTTCCAAAATCCCATTCATGATGGTTCCACCAAACAAGATGATCCAAACTACAATTAGGAGACGCTCTATTTCGTGGTTAAAATCGTGCATTTTCTTTTTAAAATTACCGCTTACATTTTCAGAATATCTTAAACTTAAGCCAGCAAAAAACACTGCCATAAACCCATAACCGTGCAATAATTCGGACAAGCCATAAACGGCAAAAGTTAGGGACAGCGCCAAAAAGCCATCATAGGTTTTTATACCAGCCCATTTTTCGAGGTGCGTTAGTAAGTAACCAACAGCTCTGCCCATCACAAGACCAATGGTTACACCTATAATAATTTTTAACAACAGTTTATCCCAAAACCAGTCACCAAAGCTAAAGGCTGCATAACTTCCTGCTTGGGCTACCATGACTGCTAAATAGGTAAACGGAAAAGCCATCCCGTCGTTGAGTCCTGCTT
>NZ_DAISXK010000038.1:0-26980 GCF_036825875.1 Paucihalobacter sp.
CGTGCCAAATACCATTTCCAAAAAGTTTAAGCCACCAAACATATGTATTTAGGGTTAGGAGATTTATAGTTTCTACTCATGTATGCTTTCTTTCAAAAATAATGAAAATCTATCTATTTTCTGTAAACCACGCGAAAGGATTCGCGCGGCAGCTGGGGGCCAACTTCACCTAGCTTGGCGAATAACTTAGTTTTTTATTTTCGGGAGAATGATTAAATAATTTACTTTTAAAGCTCTAACTTCGCTGTAAATGTCATTTACACCATGTTTAGGGTTTATACTTTTAAAAGCGCTTTCTATTTTTTTATTTGCTATAGACTCTTGTAGTGCTTGAAATTGTTCTAATTCTTGCAGTTGTAGATTTTGTAATTCAATAAGTGCTTTTTCTGTATCTTCTTCTGCCATTAGCACTACTTTTAAAAGTATATATAAGTTTTTAGCTTTGTCATTTAATGGGTTTTGAATCATATGATCTATTAATTCTATAGTTTCATTATTGTTAAAAACTAGTTTTTTAGAATTATAATTAACTTTATATCGAAAATAGATTCTGCTAATATTGAATATTAATTCGTTGTTATTTTGTGCGATTTCACCCAATAAGTCATCTATTAATTTATGGTTCGGTTTTCTTTTTGAGATCTCATTTTCAATTCTTAGTAAAAGGTTTAATTCGTGATAGCTTTGTTCAAATAGTTTGTCTTCATAGGTTTCAAGAATACTTTGGGCCTTTTTCAAATCTTTAGAAGCATAAAGCATGCTTTGGTAGAGTTTAAGCCTTATCCAATAATCATAACGATTTTCAAAATATATTAATGCCTGATTGGTTAATTTTTCCTTTGCTTTAAAATCTGTCAACGCGTCTAATGTATATAAATAAAAATGTACTATATTTATTGAGCCTGTTTCATTATTTATAATTTTTTCAAAAGCTGAATCATCCATCTGCAGCGCTTTTTCAAAATATTCTATTGCTGTGTTTTCATCACCTCTACGGCTATTTAAGAAAGCCGTTGCAATATGCATTGCTTTGTAATTATCATTATTTAGAGCCACAGAATGTTTAATTAATTTTTCTGCCAACTGGTAATTTTGATCATTAATGGCTCCATAAATCATGATAAGCCATGTTTGTATGTCTAAACCGAATGTTTTGATATCTCCATTTGTAGACTTATAATAGATAACATCTTCGTATTTATTTATAATACTTATTAAACGTTGATTATCAGAATTTTTACTAAGATATGATATCAACCTAACAAAGACATCGTGTTTGAACCCGCTTATAGAAACAAATTCATAACTTACCGAAAACAATTCAATAAAATGGTTATAAGTAGTATCATAATCGCCATTTAAATAAAAGAGAAAAGCAACATAAAAATCTTTTATGTTTTGGTCTTCAATAAGAGGGATTATTCTGTTATTTAATGTCGAAACATCATTTTTTAATGAATATGCAGCAGCGCAGTCATCAACTAAGATGTTTTGATTTGCAAATAAGTAGTCGTCATCTAGTTTATTACAATAATTTGTAATAAAATCGTAATCTATTGAAAAGTAAATTTGGAGTAATAAAGCGACTAACTTTGGATGATATGGGGCTTTGGATAAAGCTATTTCCATATCTTCTAAAAATACTGAATAAGAGGTGTAGTGGCCACTATCGTACATTTCAATAAAATTATTAACTAATACTTCTTGTTCTTGGTTAAAATCTAATTTTTGAGACCAACCCAAAAGCGGGAAAACAAATAATATTAATATTAATTTTTTCATTTGACAGATAATTTTTAAATCAGCTTTCATTTAATTAAGAATATGAAACTAATTTTTATGCTAGGTTATAAAATATAATAAAACTATGGATTATTAATAAATAATAGTTGGTAGCTTGGAACAAAACTGAACCCAGATAGCACGGATTGCAAATCCGTGCCAAATACCATTTCCAAAAAGTTTAAACCACCAAACACATGTATTTAGGGTTAGGAGATTTATAGTTTCTACTCATGTATGCTTTCTTTCAAAAATAGTGAAAATTTCTCTGTTTGCTATAAACCACGCGAAAGGATTCGCGAGTTAGCAGGGGTTCAATCTTTTTATAAAAGAAATTCTAGTTAGTTCAACAAAACACAAATTCTTTTAAATATAAACTGAAGTTATCAAACATAAATTATCAACAATAAAAACGTTTACAAACGACTACAAACGCTAACAAACGAAAGCAAATATGTAATAACCGAATAAAATATGCAGGCCGTTACATCTTTGCATCGTTGAATGAAACCAACGGGTTGAAACAACATCATGTATTAACTGTTTAATCATTAAATTTTATTATTATGAACGCACTTAGAAACAAAGTACAGTTGATTGGAAGATTAGGACAAGATCCTGAAATCGTAAATCTTGAAAGTGGAAAGAAATTAGCAAAATTCTCTTTGGCCACCAATGAAAACTACACCAACGCAAAAGGTGAAAAAGTAGAAAACACCCAATGGCACTATGTGGTTGCTTGGGGGAAAACTGCAGAGATTATTGAAAAATACGTCAATAAAGGTCAGGAAGTTGCCGTAGAAGGCAAACTCACTACTCGTGACTGGGAAGATAAAGACGGCAACAAACGCTACATTACTGAAGTGGTTTGCAACGAGTTGTTAATGCTTTCCAAATAGCACAAATAATAAGTTACAAATTCCAAATTCCAAATTCCAAACAGGCTTCATCGTTTGGAATTTGGTGCTTGGATTTTGGAGAATAATTTTAAAACATTTGTTATTCTCCCCCCGCTACCGCACGATTGCATCGTGTGGTGCCAACACTCTATTAATACTTTTATTCTTTTAACTAAAATACTGAAAAACAATAACATTATCTAGTAATCCTTTTTTGTCTGTATAATCTGCTGCACTACTGTAAATATAATCTTCTGGATGATAGACTAAACCGGCGTCTACAGGATTATTATGTACATAACTTATTTTTTCGTGAATTACTTTATTGCTCCATAATTCAATAGGTTTGTTGTCGTGTCTCCAAAATTGGAATTTATTGACATTTGAAGACATGTCAACAGCTTTTTTAAACTGTTCCAATAAAAATTCTTTTCTACTTTCTTTTGGATTATCTTGTATTGCGTTCACTATTTTCTTACTAGTAAAACGCTTAAAATCTCCTAACAAACTTGAGGGATGCAAATCATTAATACTCCTAAAAACTAAATGAACATGGTTGGTCATTATGCACCAAGCAAAAATCTCCATTCCTTTATGTTTTTGGCAATAAGACAAACTTTCAACAAGTATGTCTTTATACTCATTTCTGGTAAACACCTGTCTGCCGACAGGCAGGCATCAAGCCACTCTACGACTGCACTTGAGCGAAGCGGTTGCACGAATACCAAAAAAACAAATAAAAAAGCATGAGTAAAACTCACGAAATATAATCCGTCTGGATTATGAAATTTATAATTCCTGCTCATATCATAAAATTATTTATTTTTTGGATAACAGAAAGTAAAGTAAATTCAAATATCCACAATTTTGCGTGGCACACACGATGCAATCGTGCGGCAGCGAGGGTTTTAAAGGATTGATGCTTTTAGGCTACCAAATGAAGACAATTAGGATTTGCTTATGTTATTCGCACGGATTGCAATCTTAAATCCGAGCTAACGGTTATACCGTACAAAGTGGCACGGATTGCAAATCCGCGCTATCGAGCTAGGTTATCTAGTGAGCGTATTACAATATTTTACTAAGCCACCAAATGCACATACTTAGGATCTGCCAAAACCAAAAAAGCCAGATACATCAATAATGGAATTACTGTCAACAAAATGAGAAATACCTTAAATATTTTCTTTAAAACGGGGATGGTTTTTATTTTGAGAATATGATTTAAAAACTCTAAAAACAATAAAATAGCATTCACTATAGCCAAATAAATAAGCAAATCTAAAGCTATAACTGGTATGACATTCAGCATTAAAGGATCAAAAAAGAAACTGGTGAATTTTTGAAAACCTAAGAACACAATCAGTACTATTATCATTAAAACCCCCATTGCAATCACCAATTTAGAGGTTAATCTGCGGAGTCGTCTCCAATAGCTAATTTTAGATGAATTGTTCATATCAAACAAATTAAGGGTAAATATACTGCATCTGCGGTATTTAACCCTTAATTATAAAGCTATTTTGTTTGAAATTACAGTGCGTTGTCCATAATCTCCTGCACCACTTCCGGGTTCAGCAATGTGCTGGTATCTCCTAAATTATCGGTTTCTTTACAAGCTATTTTTCGCAAAATACGTCGCATAATTTTACCGCTTCGGGTTTTTGGCAAACCTGAGGTAAATTGAATTTTATCCAATTTAGCAATGGGTCCGATATGTTCTGTAATCACCTGATTAATTTCTTTTCTTAAATTGTCTTGGTCTCTACTTTCGCCTGTTTCCTTCAAGGTTACATATCCATAAAGCGCGAAACCTTTCACATCATGCGGGAACCCAACGATAGCGGATTCAGCAACCGCTGGATGCTCGTTAACAGCATCTTCGATTGGCGCAGTTCCCAGATTATGACCAGACACAATAATGACATCGTCTACTCTACCGGTAATTCGGTAATAGCCAACTTCGTCACGTAAGGCTCCATCTCCGGTAAAATACATGTTTTCAAAAGCTGAAAAATAAGTGTCTTTATAACGTTGGTGATTGCCCCAAATGGTACGCGCAATGGAAGGCCATGGGAATTTAATACATAATCTTCCATCTACTTGATTACCTGTTATTTCATTGCCTTGCTCGTCTAATAGTGCCGGCTGAATCCCTATAAACGGCAAAGTAGCATAGGTTGGTTTGGTGGGTGTTGCAAATGGAATGGGCGTAATCATAATGCCGCCGGTTTCGGTTTGCCACCAAGTATCTACAATAGGACTTTTCTTTTTACCAACGTTATCGTTATACCAATGCCAAGCTTCTTCGTTGATGGGTTCACCCACCGTTCCCAGAACTTTTAAGGAAGATAAATCATGTTTTTCTACGAATTCTACACCTTGTTTTGCCAAAGCTCTAATGGCAGTTGGTGCGGTGTAAAACTGATTGACTTTATGTTTTTCAACTATTTCCCAAAATCGTCCAAAATCGGGATAACTAGGTACGCCTTCAAACATTACTGTGGTGGCGCCATTGGCTAACGGACCGTAAACAATGTAACTATGGCCGGTAATCCAGCCAATATCGGCGGTGCACCAATACACATCATCTTCCTTATACTGAAATACATTTTTAAAAGTATATGCCGTGTAAACCATATAACCTGCCGTGGTGTGCAGCATACCCTTGGGCATGCCAGTGCTACCAGAAGTGTACAAAATAAACAAGGGGTCTTCGGCATCCATAATTTCAATATCGCAATAAACATCAGCGTTGTCTAATAAAGGTTGAATCCAAAAATCTCTACCGTCTTTCATCTGAATTTCGCAGTTTGTGCGATTCACCACTAAAACTGAATGAACGCCCGGACTAGATTTTAAGGCATCGTCAACAATACCTTTTAAGTCGATGCTTTTATCGCCACGATATGAACCATCGGAAGTAATCACCATTTTGGCATCGCAATCATTAATTCTAGTAGATAAAGCCGTTGCCGAAAAGCCCGCAAACACCACCGAATGGATAGCACCTATTCTGGCGCAAGCCAAAACAGAAACTGCCAATTCCGGAATCATAGGTAAATAAATACAGACACGGTCGCCTTTGCCGATACCTTTACTTTTTAAAACATTGGCGAATTTGCAAACGCGCTCGTGTAATTCTTTATAAGTAATATGCAAGGCTGGTTCATTTGGATTATTAGGTTCAAATAAAATAGCTGTTTTATTGGCGCGGGTGGTTAAATGGCGGTCAATACAATTTTCGGTGATGTTGAGTTTGGCACCTTCAAACCATTTGATTTCAGGTTTTTTAAAATCCCAACTCAATACCTTATCCCATTTTTTTCGCCAAAGGAAATGCTCTTCAGCTACTTCTTCCCAGAACAAATCTGGATTTCTTACCGATTTGCGATAAACTTGATAATATTCTTCTAAGTGTTTGATATGATAATTACTCATGATTGGATATGTTTTTATGAATTCCTATTTGTTCTTGTTTGTATACTGATTTGATTTCATCAACAATAGCGATGTCATCGATGGTTGATGGAATATTGTATTCTAAATCGTCGGCTATTTGACGTAATAATTTCCGAAGAATTTTCCCTGAGCGTGTTTTTGGCAATCTTTGAACCACCAGCACTACGCGAAGTGCCGCCACTGCACCAATTTCCTTTCTTACCAAATCAACAATTTGCTTGCTAATGTCTTGATTTGTTGAAGTCAATTCAGATTTTAAAACCACCAAAGCCAGTGGCTTCTGACCTTTTAAGTCGCAATGAACACCAAAAACAGCACATTCGGCTACATTGGGGTGTGAAGCTACTACTTCTTCCATTTCGGCGGTGGAGAGTCTGTGGCCAGCCACATTAATGACATCATCCACCCTACCTGTGATAAAGATATAACCATCTTCGTCTTTATAACCACCATCACCCGAAAAATAATAACCGGGAAATTTATTGAGATAGCCTGCCTTAAACCGCTCTGGATTTCCCCATAAATTGCTCAATGTTCCCGGAGGCAAGGGTAATTTAACCGCGACATAACCTTCTACGCCGGCTTCAACTTCTTCACCTAATTCATTTAAAATAGCAATATTATAACCACATACCGGAACTGTTGCCGAACCAGGTTTTACCGGCATTAATTCCAATCCCACCATATTGGCAAGCATGGGCCAGCCAGATTCGGTTTGCCACCAATGGTCAATCACCGGAATATTGAGATGTTGCTGTGTCCAGCAAAGCGTAGCCGCATCGCAACGTTCGCCCGCTAAAAACTGATATTTTAAAGATGACATGTCGAATGATTTGATAAATTCACCATCAGGATCTTCTTTTTTAATAGCTCTAATGGCCGTTGGTGCCGTGAACATGACCTTGACTTTATGTTCTGAAATCACGCGCCAAAAGGTTGAAGCGTCCGGCGTTTTGATGGGTTTTCCTTCAAATAAAATTGTGGTATTTCGGTTTATTAAAGGTGCGTAAACTATATAACTATGACCTACAACCCAACCCACATCACTGGCTGCCCAAAAGACGTCGCCAGCTTCAACATTATAAACATATTTCATTGAAAATTTAAGCGCCACGGCATAGCCACCAGAATCTCTTATGATGCCTTTAGGCTTGCCAGTAGTTCCAGATGTGTACAAAATATAAAGCGGATGCGTGGATGACACAACCACAGGACTGGCAGGTTTCGACCGACTTATCAATTCATTATAATCTACATCTACTGGTTGTAATTGCACATCTTTTAAAAATCCACGTTGGTAAACCACCACACAATCGGGTTTATGTTGGGCCATTTTAACGGCACTATCTACAAAAGGTTTATAGGGAATAATTTTATCAACCTCAATGCCACTGGTGGCTGTTAAAATCAGTTTAGGTTTACAATCGTCTATTCTTATCGCCAATTCGTGCGGTGCAAAACCACCAAACACCACCGAATGAATAACGCCCAATCGCGCACAAGCCAACATCGAGAAAACTGCTTGCGGTATCATGGGCATATAAATAATGGCATTATCGCCTTTTTCTAGCCCAAGCGATTGGAGTCCGCCAGCTAATAGTTCTACTTCTTTTTTGAGTTGGTTGTAGGTGATATATGTTTTAGTATTGGTTACCGGCGAATCGTAAATTATGGCATTCTGTTCGCCAAAGCCGTCTTCAATATGCTTGTCTATGCACAAATAACTGAGATTAAGTTCTCCATCTTCAAACCAATTGTGATAGTTATGCTCGTCTCTTCCCAATGCTTTGGTTGGCGCTTTGTTCCAAGCCAATTGACTGGCCTGTTGCATCCAAAAAGTCTCCGGATTCTGAATGCTTTCGGTATAAAGTTGTTGGTAATTCATTTGTTTTATGTAATACTGTGATTTAAGTTGAATGGTTGTGGTTTTAATATTTACTCTAAAAGATCCTGAATTTCAGCTACAACTCTTTTTACTGAAAATGGCTTAGTGAGGTATTTATCAGCACCCAAGGCCAATCCTTTTTCCATATCGGAGGCTCGGTTTTTGGCTGTTAAAAAAATCACTTTGGTGTGAGATAAAGTATCCTTGCTTTTAATGTATTCTAGTGTTTGATAGCCATCAATATTGGGCATCATAATGTCTAGCAAAACGGCATCGGGCGTGTAAGTATCTAAAATTTGAATAGCTTCACTACCATCTCTGGCGATAAATACTTCAAAATCTAACTTTTTAAAAGTGTACTCAAGTGTCATCACAATGTTGGGTTCGTCGTCTACAATTAAAATGCTCTTTTTCATGTGTTTATATTAATTTAATTTTAACGGTCACATGTAACACCTGAATAATCATTGTCTTGTTTATGAATGCTATTCTCATGGGTGTTTCATTGATTTCATTTATATATTATTTTACAAAAGGCAAGGTAAAACTGAAGGTTGTTCCTCTTTTTGCGTTGTTTTCAACCCATATTTTACCACCGTGATTGTCTATGATTTGTTTTGAAATGGCTAGCCCCAACCCACTGCCTTGTGGCTTTTTAGTGTTTTGATTTTTTGACTGGTAAAACTTATCAAACACATAAGGCAAATCTTCTTTGGGGATGCCTTTTCCGTTATCGCTTACTTGTACTTCTAAATAACCATTATCATATTTATATTGCACATAAATATTACCCTTACCAGACTCTGTGAATTTTAAAGCGTTCGAAATTAAATTAGTGAGGACTTGTAAAATGCGGTCTTCGTCGTATTTCAAATAGTAATCACTTTTATTGGTGCTCCAAAGTTTGATGTTTTTGTTAGCTGCCAATTGGGTTAAACTATCAAATGCTTTTGTAATGGTCTCTCTAATATTATGTCTGCCAAGATTGAGGTCTGACCTGCCTGTAGAAAGTTTTTCAAAATCTAATATATTGTGAATGAGTCTTGACAAGCGGTCTGAATCGTTCAACATATTCTCCAAAAATCGCTGTCTTAATTCTTTAGGCATGTCATCGTCGTCATCTAATAAAACTTCGGTGGCGGCCCTGATACCGGTGATTGGCGTTTTCAATTCATGGGCTACGGTATCTAGAAATTCGTCTTTTTGTTGGTCTTTTTGAACTAGTTCTTGGTTGGCTAATTTCAGCTGATTGCTAATTTGTAATAACTCGGTAGATTTATCTTTTAGCAATTTATTATTAGCGATGGTTTCTTTAGATTCTTCTAAAATTTTAAGCACTTCAACCAAGCTCACCTCTTCTTCTTTAACCACACTGGCTATTAATATTTTAGCTGAAGCGCTACCGATACTTCCTGTGAGGAGTTTTTCCGAAAAATTAATGAGTCTCGCATCGGCCATTTGGGTGTCATGAGGTAAATCGTATTTGGTGAAAAATATGCGCAATGCTCTTTCGGTGCGTTCATCACCTAAGAACTTTTGTAACACATTTTTGATGTCGGCTACATAGGCTTCGCCTTTCCAAACCAATGCATTATCTTGAAGTTTACTGTAATTTCTGCTGTCCACAAACATTTCGGCGTAGTTGCGCTCACGGTAATTTCCTTTGGAAGTTAATGACAACACGAGGTAACAAAACACATTTACCACCATACTCCAGAAAAAAGCGTGTGCAGGTATACTCAAGTAATCAACGCCTAAAAAAGCATGCGGTTTCAAATAGCTCAAACCAAATAAACCTTCATTCACAAAAGAACTTGAACCTGCAACAGCTTCTAAACTAAATGGAATAATTAGCGTATAAAAACTTACTGCCAATCCGCTCAAAATACCAATGACAGCCGCTTTTGATGAGCCGCGGTTCCAAAATAATCCGATAAAAAAAGATGGTGCTAATTGCGCAATAATAACAAATGCAATTAAACCAATAGAATATAAGGATGAATAAAACGACAGGTTCACGTAAAACACATAAGCCAAAATAATGATGAAAAATATGGAAATACGTCTGATATTTTTGATATATCTGGCGTTGCGTTCGGGATGATTTAATAAGAATTTATCCAGAAAACCATAGGGAATAATCAGGTTGTTACTTACCATAGTTGACAATGCCAATGTAGACACCACTACCATTGAAATCACTGCCGAAAAACCTCCTAAAAACACCAAAAGCGCCAAAAAGTTATTCCCGTTTTGAAGTGGTAATAAAAGCGCGTAATATTCGGCTACATCAGGATTTCCAATAGATAGATTTCCAGCCCATGCAATGTATATTACAAATATATTGAATAATAATAAATACAACGGAAACATCCAAATAGCATGCTTTAAATGCTTTTCTCGCACATTTTCAACCACAGAAATTTGAAATTGTCGCGGTAATAAAAACACAGCCATAAACGATAATAATATGGTGTAAAGCCAGCTAAAACCATTTTCAAAACCATTAAAACTGTAGAGTGATTTAAAGTTTTCAGTTTGGCTCATTTGATCATATATATCGGTGGTACCGTTAAATAAGACATAAGTCACGTAGATGCCAATAATTAAAAAGAAAACCAATTTTAAAACCGATTCAAATGCTACTGAAACAACAATGCCTTTGTGCTTCTCGGAAGCATCGGTTGTTTGGGTTCCGAAAAAGGCAGCGAAAACGGCCAATAAAACCGCTATATAGAAAGTAGAATCGTCAAAAATTGAAGTGGCAACATAAGTGTTTTCGGCTGATAAAATTTGAAAGGTTTCAGAGACTGCTTTTAGTTGCAATGAAATATAAGGCACAATTCCCAACAAACACAACACTGTTACCAAGGCACCTAAAAATCGATTGTTGCCGTATCTAAGCGAAATGAAATCGGCAATTGAGCTAATTTTATGCTGTTTTGAAATTCGGATGATTTTTCTGAGAATCACAATCCATAATGGAGCAGCTATCACTGGACCGAGATAAATTGGTAGAAAATCAATTCCTGAATTAGCAGCAATTCCAACACTACCATAATAAGTCCAAGCTGTGCAAAAAACCGCCAACGACAAGGTATAAACCACCGAATTGTTAACCCATTTACTTTTGGCGTATTTCTCGGCTATAAAAGCAATGAAAAACAACAATGCTAGGTAAATAATAATGATGCCAATTAAAAAGTAGTTACTCATAATGTCTGTTTAAAATGATATATGAGATAACGATGGCCAATAACCAAATAATGAAAATAAAGGCGTACAACACCGGGATACCAAAAATAGCGGCGTCTATATCAAAAATATAAATCATAGGAATATTAAACGCTACTAAGAGCGCTATTGCCAAAATAACCAGTTTTTGTTCGTGTCGCTTTTTCAATTTTCCAGACCTGTCTTTAAAAATAAGAAAAAAAACAGCATCGCATAAAGCGATACTGTTTTTAAAATTTGATATTAATGATCTTGTGCTTCTCCAGCACCAGAAGGGATTCTGATGTTTTCTACAATTTCCTGAACGTGCTCAGGTGGTTCCTTTGTGAATGACTTCACTGTTAATGCTACCGCAAAATTAACAAGCATGGCAATAGAGCCAAAACCTTCGGGTGAGATGCCAAACCACCAGCTATCTTTCAGTCCGTCAACAGCCGCTTTTCCACCGTCAAATATTCCGAATTTAAACTTTAGCATATAAAACAACATCACCAATAAGCCCACAATCATCCCAGCAATAGCGCCTTCTTTATTCATCTTCTTATAAAAAATACCCAAAATTATAGCGGGGAAAAAGGACGCGGCTGCCAAACCAAAAGCCAATGCAACCACGGCTGCCACAAATCCCGGCGGATTGATACCAAAGTAGCCAGCAATAACAACCGCTACAGTAGCTGAAATTCTTGCAGCCCACAATTCACCTTTTTCAGAAATATCGGGCTTGATCATTTTCTTGATTAAATCGTGTGAAACCGATGAGGAAATTACTAATAATAAACCAGCAGCCGTCGATAAAGCCGCGGCCAAACCACCAGCAGCCAATAAGGCAATAACCCAGCTCGGTAAATTGGCAATTTCAGGATTGGCAAGCACCATGATATCATTATCAATGGTAAGTTCGTTAGTAGCTTTATCGGCCACATATTGAATTTTGCCATCGCCATTTTTATCATCAAAAACTAGCAATCCAGTTTCTTCCCATTTTGAAAACCACTCTGGCATATTGGCGTATTCTTCGTTGCTTACTGTTTCAATTAAATTAGTTCTTGCAAATACAGCAATAGCAGGTGCCGTTGTGTAAAGGATGGCAATAAATAGCAAAGCTAATCCAGCTGATTTTCGTGCATCTTTCACCCTTTTAACTGTAAAAAATCTAACGATTACGTGTGGCAATCCGGCCGTTCCGACCATCAAAGCTAAGGTGATGGCCACCACATCAATAATAGATTTGGTGCCGCTTGTATATTCGGCAAAGCCAAGCTCTGTCGATAATCCGTTTAATTTATCTAATAAATAAGTACCTGAACCATCGGCTAAAGTATCTCCCATTCCTAATTGTGGGATTGGATTTCCCGTCATTTGGATAGATATAAAAATAGCAGGTACCATAAATGCGAAAATTAGCACACAATATTGTGCCACCTGGGTATAGGTAATGCCTTTCATTCCGCCTAAAACGGCGTAAAATAAAACAATGACCATTCCAATAATAACACCTGTATTGATGTCAACTTCTAGAAATCTTGAAAACACTACGCCTACACCACGCATTTGTCCTGCCACGTAAGTAAACGAAACAATCAGCGCACAAATAACTGCTACAGACCTAGCAGTGTCTGAATAATACCGGTCTCCAATAAAATCGGGAACGGTAAATTTTCCAAATTTCCTTAAATACGGTGCTAATAAAAGTGCCAAAAGCACATAACCGCCGGTCCAACCCATGAGGTAGACTGTCCCGTCATAACCCATGAATGATATGAGTCCAGCCATTGAAATAAAAGATGCCGCGCTCATCCAATCGGCTGCTGTAGCCATACCATTAGCCAATGGCGAAACGCCTCCACCAGCAACATAAAATTCTTTTGTAGAGCCTGCTCGGCTCCAAATAGCGATACCTATATAAATGGTAAAAGTAATACCAACTATAATATATGTCCAGGTTTGTACTGTCATTTTTTTAAGTTTTAGTGGTTAGTTATTCGTTGAAGCCAAATTTTTTATCCAGCTTATTCATAAGTCTCACATAAACAAAAATGAGAATGACAAATACGTAGATGGAGCCCTGATGTGCAAACCAGAATCCTAAAGGAAAACCGCCAATTTTAATAGCGTTAAGTGCATCTTTAAAAAAGATACCAGCACCGTAAGAAACGGCAAACCAAATGGACAGCAATATCACCAGATATTTTAGGTTTTGCTTCCAATAGGCAGTAGCGTGTTTTTGTTTTTCAGACATAATAATGAATTGATTAGTGGTTATAAAAATATTTGAAGTTGAAGTATGAATTCACCTTTAGATGTTTTGTCATTGTTACTCAAAACCAAAGGCCTTGAAGAGTATTGAGTAGTAATTTTAGCGTGATGACCATCGATAAAAAAGTTGGCGCCAATATCAAAATTGCTTAAACCCGTGTCGAGTGCTTCAAAATCTTTATATGTATAAGCTGCAAAAGGCTGAATGCGTAGTTTAGGTTTTTCGGCTTGATGTGGCAGTAAGATGCCCGCCTGGGTGTAGAAAATTTGTCCTGTACCAATGGTTGGTTGCGCATTTCCAGGGCCGGCAAGTGCTCTATTTCCGGCGAAACTAGGATCGTTGACACCAATATTCATGATACCAATATTTCTCAGGTAATTAGGTCCGAAATCATAACTGTAAAAAGCACCATAAGCGGTGATGGCCATTTTATTTTCTTTAAGACCAATGGGCATATCTAAAAACACATCGCCAGCAAATAAATTGATGTTATGATTTTCCACAATATTATTGACAGAAGAACGAGTTGAATTTGGTGCGCTGTAGAAACCAGCACCAATATTGAAAACTTTTTTGGTACCAAGATATGTTCCCACTTTAAAAGGTAGAAAATTTGATTCGCTATCAAGAAATTGATATTCAACATACCCAGCAGTAGACCATTGGGGATTACCATTATTATCCACAGCTCTAGCCTCTAGGTTTGTTGCAGCATCAAGAGGTTGTAAGTTTGTGGCATATGGCTTATTAACGCTAAACCGGTATTCAATTTTATCGTATTTACCTTTTGCAAATAAACCAACTTGACGCGCAAACTGATCGGAGTTTTCAATAAGTGGCCAGTTAAAAATGGGTGCGTCAATGGCCAAAAAATTAAGCGTAGAACCCATGGTCATCCTTGATAAACCCATATAATAATGTAGTCCTGCCCCTACCGTTAAACTAAACTTTTTTTCAGCCTGCGGCAGAATAACCGCATATTCATTCCAGGCATCATGAAAGAACAATCCAGGTTTTTTTCCAGCACCATTTCCACCGGTACCGCCGCCACCTGCAATGCCGCCGTTTATAAAAGATTGATTATTGATCCCTACATGAGTTAAAATCATATAGCGCGGTGTGATTTGAGCGTAAGCCAAAATACGCAACCTTCGGTTTCCAATATCGGTGGTACTACTTGTTGGCTCATCTGAAACCATGGTACCTGGATTCATTTCAGTTGAACGCATCCAGATTTGATTCCACAAAATAAAACGGAGGTTTTTGGAGCCGTCTTCGTTTAAATTAATTTTTAAACCGCTACCGTAGTCCATTGAACCCTGAGCCAAAGAAAACGATGAAATAAAAAGACAAAAAGTAATAAAAATGATTCTCATGTAAATAAAACTTGTTGGTTAGGATACCACCAAATTGATTATTTTAAATGATGAGAAAAAATATAGTATATATTTTTGTTAAATAGTTATAGTTAGTTCTTAAAACGTTCCCATTTAATAAGCATAAATTTATCACCAAGTTCAGTAACCAAGGTACCTGCGCCCGATAAATTAGATTTTTGAGAAAAGTATTTAGACAGCTCTTCGTGATTAAGGATTTTATAAGTTGGATGGTAATTGGTATTCTGAGGTCTTTTGATATTATACTTTTTCACCCAATTTAAAACAGACACATGAGAAATGCCTAGGATACGTTCAATCTCTCTGTAAGTCAGGCCTTCTAAATACAATTGTAAAGCTTTATTAACATAATAATTATCAATAGACTTACCTAACTTATTAACGGTAAAAAAGTAGCTACAATCTTTACATTTATAGCGCTGCCTGTCGTTAATAATACCGCTCTTAACATACCGTTCAGAACTGCAATTGGGACATTGTTCAATTATCATATATATAAATTTAGCATAAATATATTAATTTAGCGATATACATACAAATTCAATAGTATTGTTTGATAAAATTTTAATTGTTATTAAACAATTTTATTTCTTTTTGAATATAATTTAAAATAATGTTTAGCGGCTTTTAAAACCTTTGGAGAGAGAATAATAGTCACAATCATGGTGGGAATAGCCATCAATGCGAAAAAACTATCAATCAAGTTTATCATCATAGCCAAAGAAGTTGTAGCGCCAACCGCAATACTTATTATATATATGTAATTGTAATAATGTTTGTTTTCAGCTCCAAATAGAAAAGACATGCATTTTGAACCATAGTACGCATACGAAAACAAGGATGAAACACTAAAAACTAAAATACAAACTAAGAGTATATATTTTCCAATACCTGGCATTGCTGAAGTAAAAGCATTGGCTGTTAAACTCACGCCATTCGCATCGGAGGTTTGCCAAACATCTGTCACTAAAATAGCTAAAGCTGTTAATGTACAGACTATAATGGTATCGATAAATGGACCCAGCATCGCTACCAAACCTTCCCTAATTGGTTCGTTTGTTTTGGCGGCACCATGGGCCATTGGTGCTGTTCCAATTCCAGCTTCATTTGAAAAGGCACCGCGACGAATTCCCAATAGTATTAATCCACCTAAAGTTCCACCCAAAAATGCATCACCCTTAAAAAATGAGGCTTTAAAAGCATCTGTGAAAATTAACTTTAAATAATACGGAACGACTTCATAATTTGAAATTAGAATAACCATGACCGCCAAAAAATACATAACCACCATGGCTGGAACCAATTTTGAGGCCGTTTTGCTAATACGTTCTATACCTCCTAGAATCACAATAGCTGTGAGTGCAATTAATACCAAACCAATTATAATATTGGACATGAAATTCACATCGACACCTGTCGGAATTAACAATATATCGTTGACTGCCTGCGTAAGTTGGTTCACATTAAAAACTGGTAAAGCACCAACAAGTCCACAGATACTAAAAAATACTGCTAAGGGTTTCCACTTTTTACCAAGACCTTCCACAATCATATACATAGGCCCACCTTGAAGTTGATTTTTACTATCTCTACCACGATACATAACCGACAAGGAACAAGTGAAAAACTTAGTCGCCATACCAACAATAGCACTCACCCACATCCAGAAAATGGCACCTGGTCCGCCTATTGCTATGGCCACAGCGACGCCAGCAATATTACCCATTCCGACTGTTGCCGAAAGTGCAGTTGTTAAAGCTTGAAAATGACTTATTTCGCCTGGGTCGTTGGAATTATCAAACTTTCCGCGTAAAACCGCAACGGCATGTTTAAAATATTTAAATGGTAAAAACCGTGAAATTATTAAAAAATAACTCCCACCACCTATTAACAAAATTAACAAGGGTAGACCCCAAATGTAACCAGCTAAGTTTTCTAAAAAAGCATCTATCGATTGCAAGAACTCAAATTTAATTCACGTAAAAATAACATATCGATTTCAACATTGTATGTAAAATTAAATAATATCTGTTAACTTCGCCTTGTAAAACGACCAACTTTTGCAAACCACACGACTCTATTTTATTGATGCCGTAAGAGCATTCGCTATTCTCATGATGCTGCAAGGCCATTTTATTGATGCGCTTCTCGAAATTAAATTCAGGAGTACGGAATATGCCGCATTTAATATTTGGTCTTATTTTAGGGGCATTACTGCACCTACCTTCTTTACAATATCTGGTCTGATTTTTACTTATTTACTCATCAAAGCCAAACAAAAAGGTGAAGAATTATTCCGAATTAAAAAAGGCTTAATTAGAGGTGTTATGTTAATTGGTATTGGTTATTTATTACGAATACCAATACTTCAATGGTTTGAAGGTAAGTTTGATAACTACTGGTTAGTGGTTGACGTATTGCAATGCATTGGGTTGTCATTAATTATGATTATTATTTTGTATTTAATTTCGTTCAAAAAAACACTTATATTCTCGATAATCATGCTATCTCTTGGCGTGGTTATATTTTTAACGGAGCCGTTATACAGAAACATTGATTTAAGTCACTTGCCTGTTTTTATGGAAAACTATATGAGTAAGGCAAATCGCTCTGTTTTTACCATATTACCTTGGTTTGGTTATATGGCATTTGGAGCATTTATTTCCACTCTGTTTTATCGCTATTTAGACAGAAATCAATTTAAACCAAGTTTAATAGTTGGATTTCTAATTACCGGCTTTGTGTTGATTAAATACTCATCTCTTTTACTTTATGAACTTTCTTTAATTACTGATATTGAATTATTTAATAGAAGTGCCAGTTATAATTATTTGTTCACTAGATTAGGGGATGTACTGATTCTTTTCGCCATATTTTTCCTGCTTGAAAAATATTTAAAGCATTTTCTCATTTTGAAAATTGGTCAGAAAACCTTGTCCATTTACGTTATTCATTTTATTATAATTTATGGAAGTTTTACCGGCTTAGGACTGAGTCAAATTATAGGAAAAAATTTACAACCTATTGAGGCCGTTATTGGCGCCATTTTGTTTTTAACAATTGTTTGTATTATTGCACTTGGATGGGTTAAAACCAACGCTTATTTGTATGCTAGACTGCTAAAACTGGTGAATAATCTAAAAGTGAAATTAAATATTTCTTAAGACTTTCTATTTTGGCTTAAATACTTAAGTACATTGTTATAAATTCTCTCGTGAATATTATTTAAATCAGCTTTAATAAAATTTTCTCCTGTTATATTTTCGTAGAGTTCAATATAACGATTACTGATTTCTGAAATATAAGCATCAGTCATTTCGGGTAACTTTTGCCCTTCTAAACCTTGAAATCCATTAGAAATAAGCCATTGTCTAACAAATTCTTTAGACAATTGTTTTTGTACTTCTCCACTATCTTGGCGTTCTTGATAACCTTCAGCATAAAAATAGCGAGACGAATCAGGAGTGTGAATTTCATCAATTAACACAATTTTTCCATCCTTGGTTTTACCGAATTCATATTTAGTATCGACCAAAATCAAACCGCGACTTGCGGCAATCTCGCTTCCTCGTTGGAAAAGTTTTCGAGTATAAGATTCTAAAATTAAATAATCCTCTTCTGAAACAATACTGCGTCGCAAAATGTCTTCACGCGAAATATCTTCATCATGCGCACCCATTTCTGCCTTTGTGGCTGGCGTTATGATTGGCTCTGGAAACTTATCGTTTTCTTTTAAACCTCCTGGCATTGCAACACCACAAATCATACGTTTTCCAGCTTTGTACTCTCTAGCTGCATGACCTGATAAATAACCTCTGATTACCATTTCAACCTTAAAAGGCTCGCATAAATGACCAATGGCAACATTAGGGTCTGGTGTAGCAATTAGCCAGTTTGGAACCAAGTCTTCCGTGGCTTTCATCATTTTGGTAGCAATTTGATTGAGGATTTGTCCTTTGTAGGGAATTCCTTTTGGCATCACCACGTCAAAAGCACTGAGACGATCGGTGGCAACCATAACCAGTAAATTATTACCAATTGTGTAAACCTCACGTACCTTTCCGTGATAAACGCTTGACTGATCTGGAAATTCGAAATTTGTAGATGTTATGGCTTGAGAAGACATTCTGATTTAATTAATCTAAAATATTGCAAATTGAATTTAATAAAACGACCTACTCTCTGTTTTCAATGTTTTTGTAAGCCATAATGATTTGTTTCACCAACTTGTGACGAATCACATCTTTATCATCTAAAAACACCATACCAACACCTTCTACATCTTTCAAAATCAGCAAGGCTTCTTTTAAACCCGAAATAGTACGTTGCGGTAAATCAACTTGTCCGGGATCACCTGTCAAAAGAAATTTTGCATTTTTACCCATACGGGTTAAAAACATTTTCATCTGGTTGTGTGTGGTATTCTGGCCTTCGTCTAAGATTACAAAAGCATTATCTAAAGTTCGTCCGCGCATAAAAGCGAGCGGTGCAATTTGAATCACGCCATTTTCGATAAATTGGGCCAATTTTTCAGCAGGAATCATATCGCGTAACGCATCGTATAATGGCTGCATGTATGGGTCTAATTTTTCTTTTAAATCACCAGGTAAAAATCCTAAATTTTCTCCTGCTTCTACAGCTGGTCTGGTGAGAATTATACGTTTTACTTCTTTGTTTTTTAGTGCTCTAACAGCCAAGGCCACGCCCGTGTAGGTTTTGCCTGTTCCAGCCGGACCAATGGCAAATACCATATCGTTTTTGCGCATGGTTTCAACCAATTTTCGCTGATTGGCCGTTTGCGCTTTGATAATTTTTCCACCAATTCCGTGAACAATAACTTCACCTCCTTGATCGGAACTTGACAAATCAGAATTACTTTCGCTGGTTAAAACACGTTCAATTGCGTTCTCGTCTAAACGGTTGTATTTCCCAAAATGGGTCATGAGCATGGTCATGCGCTTGTCAAACTCTTCTAACTGCTCTTCTTCGCCAAAAGCTTTTATTTTATTGCCTCTGGCAACGATTTTCAGTTTAGGGAAATACTTTTTTAAGACTTCAATATTGACATTTTGGGCACCGAAGAATTCTTTTGGAGAGATTTCTTCTAATTCTAAAATAAGTTCGTTCAAAAGCGATGTGTATTTAGTAAAATAATCTGTTTTGTTTTATTAGTTTTGTGCTTCACACTGGATGGGCCTTTTTAGTAGACCTTTACAAATCTAAACGAAAATAATTAGAGTTAGGCAATAAGCCCAGACGATTTTAAAATTAGTTTTTAACAGCAAATAAAATCTAAATTTAAGAGTTATTTAAACTGAACTATCAAGTAATAATTTATGGCAATCATCACCCTTACAACTGACTTTGGCGAAAAAGACTATTTTGCAGGAGCTGTTAAAGGTGCTATTTATAGCGAATTGCCGGAAGTTAAAATTGTTGATATCTCACATTCGATTTCGCCTTTTAGCATACCTGAAGCCGCCTACATTATAAGAAATGCCTACGGTAGTTTTCCTAAAGGGACGATTCACATTATTGGTATTGATTCTGAATTAAATCCAGAAAACAAACATATAGCTGTAAAGTTGGACGATCACTACTTCATTTGTGCTAATAATGGTATTATGAGTATGATTTGCCAGGAAATTGCACCTGAAAAAATTGTAGAAATCAACATTCACGACAAAATTGAAAGTAGCTTTCCTGTTTTAGACGTTTTCGTTAAAGTTGCTTGTCATATTGCCCGAGGCGGAACGCTAGAGGTGATAGGAAAAATAATTAATCACATCAAACCAATCATCAACATTATTCCGCAAGTCAATTATGACAACACACAAATTATAGGAAATGTTATCTATATAGACAATTATGGCAATGTGGTTTCTAATATAAAACAGAAGTTTTTTACGGAAGTTCAAAAAGGTCGTGCTTATACAATTCACGCGCGTAACCATAAATTCAACATCGTTTATAAAAAATATAGCGATATTGTAAATTTTGAAATCCCTGAAGAACGACGCCAAGATGAAGGACGTGGCATGGTGGTTTTTAACGCCTCAAGTTATTTGGAAATTGCCATTTATAAAAGTAACGGTAATACTGTAGGAAGCGCTTCAACCTTGATGGGCTTAAAACCTATGGATACTGTAACAGTGAATTTTATAGATTAGTCAAGCTAATTTCAAAGAATATTATTAGAATAGAACCAATTATAAAATGTTAGTAAGAATTGTAAAAATGAGCTTTGAACCTTCAAAAATTGATGAATTTCTCAATAATTTTGAAGAAAATAAAAGTGCCATCAGAGATTTTAAAGGTTGCGAATTGCTGGAGCTTTACAACGACCAAAACCAACCAGAAATTTATTTCACTTATAGCTATTGGCAATCTGCTTCACATTTGGAAAGTTATAGAAAATCCGAGCTTTTTAATAAAGTCTGGGCTAAGACTAAACCCCTATTTAACAAAAAGCCTGAGGCCTGGAGTGTGACCAAAATATTTAGTCGTTAATTGTAATGTTTATCAAATAAAATAGATGATTGCCATTTTAAAAAAAGAAATTAACTCATTTTTCGCCTCACCTATTGGCTATTTGGTTATTGCCATTTTTCTACTGATTAACAGCCTCTTCTTGTTTCTTTTCAAGGGTGAATTTAATATTTTAGATAACGGGTTTGCCGATTTATCAACGTTTTTTCTTCTATCACCATGGATTTTTATGTTTTTAGTACCTGCCATCACTATGCGAAGTTTTTCTGAAGAATTAAAACAAGGCACGATCGAACTTTTACTAACCAAACCAATTTCTACCTTCCAAATTGTAATGGGTAAATTTTTAGGTGCTTTAATCCTTATTGTTATGGCACTAATTCCTACTGTCTTATTTGTAATAAATATTTGGCAACTAGGTAATCCTATCGGAAACCTAGATACTGGGGCAGTTGCAGGGTCGTATATCGGACTTTTATTTTTGGCTGCTGCATTTACAGCAATCGGGTTACTGGCTTCTACCCTATCACAAAATCAAATTGTGGCGTTTATTGTAGCCGTATTTTTATGTTTTATTATGTTTTACGGGTTTGATGGTCTTGCCGGTTTAGGATTAACTGGCGTTCTTTTCAACCTTGAAACTTTAGGACTTAACTATCACTACAACAGTATGAGCCGCGGTGTTTTAGACACCAGAAATCTAATTTATTTTGCAAGCGTTGCCGTACTTTTTATACTACTCACGAAACTTAAATTAAACCGAAATTAATATGATTATTACCCCAATGTTAGTAATATTTATGTGCTTAGTATTTGTACTTGTATTTCTATTTATTCGCACGATTGATAAACGCAAATGGCTGAATATTTTGGTTAGTTTGGTATTAACGCCCGTAGTGTATTTTTACATGCTATATCCATTTTTAAATATTGTAAGTTCATTTCATCACGAAAAATATTTTAGTGCAGAAAAATGGGCCAAAAAACCAGGTTTGCGTTACGAAATGATCAACCATATCGTGAGTGACAGTGTTTTTATCGGTAAAACAAAAGCTGAAACCGAAGCGCTTTTAGGGACTTACGAATGGTTGAGTTGGGATGATAACCTCAAACAGCACGACGATAATAAATGGAATTATGGATTAGGACTAGTGCCCGGCGCTTTCAACGAAACAAAAGAATGCGTAACGTTTATTTTTGAAGATGATCGCATTGTTGATTTAGAGCGTTTTACCGAAGATATTGTATATGAAGATGAATAAGTCTACTGTTAAATCGTTTATTCTTTGGATAGCTATTATATTGATAGTAAATCTGCTTTCACAGTCATTTTACAAACGATTCGATTTAACTAAAGACAAACGTTATACCCTTTCAAAAGCAGCACTACAAACCATAGACAGTGTAGATACACCGTTGGTAATTGATGTGTTTTTGGAAGGTGATTTTCCGTCAGAATTTAAACGATTACGGTTAGAAACTAAGCAAATACTTGAAGAATTTCAAGTTTATAATTCGAATATAAAATTCAATTTTATTAATCCAACAGAAGATGAATCTCGAAAAGAGGCCATCGTTTCACAACTTACCGACCGTGGTTTAGAACCGTTTCAACTCAATGTAAGAGAAAGTGGTAAAACCTCTCAAACGCTTATATTTCCTTGGGCTTTGGCGAGCTACAACGATTATAGTGTGAAAATTCCATTGATAAAAAATCGTGTTGGCGATACGCAGCAGGAAATGGTAAATAACTCGGTGCAACACCTAGAATATGCTTTTGCCGATGGTTTTAAAAAATTAACTAATACCAAATTAAAAAAAATAGCCATTTTAAAAGGAAACGGTCAGCTAGATGATATTTATGTAGCCGATTTTTTAACTAGCATCAAAGGCAATTATTCAATTGCGCCATTTACTTTAGATAAGGTAGAAACGCAACCACTAGAAACATTAGATCAACTTTCGAAGTTTGATTTAATCATTTCAGCCAAACCCAATGAAATCTTTACTGAGGAAGAAAAATTTGTGCTAGACCAATACACCATGCGTGGTGGTAAGAGTATATGGCTAACTGAGGCGATAGTGATGGACAGAGATAGTCTCTACACCGAATCTGGCAGTGCCGTTGCGATTATGAAAGACCTCAATCTTAACGATTTTTTCTTTAAATACGGGGTTCGTATCAACCCAAATATGGTGCTGGATTTATATTCTTCACCCATTCCGTTAGCGGTTGGTGATGGCGATAATACGCAAATTTTGCCAATTTCATGGCAATATTCACCACTTGCAGGAAGTAATCCTGAACATCCAATCACAACCAATTTAAATCTTGTTAAATTCGATTTTGCGAGTCAGATTGATACACTTAAAAACAATGTTCAAAAAACGGTATTATTACGAAGTTCACCTTTATCAAAATTACAAGGTGTTCCTAAACTTGTAAGTTTGGATGATATTACTCAAGATCCTGACAAGTCAACCTTTAACAATGGTTCTCAAACGCTTGCTGTTCTTTTAGAAGGAAATTTCACTTCAGTTTATAATAACCGTATCAAACCTTTTGAGTTATCTAATGTTAAAAACGAAAGTGTTGCTACCCAAATGATTGTTATTTCTGATGGTGACGTTATAAAAAATGATGTATTGCGAAACCAGCCACAAAATTTAGGTTTTGATCGTGCTAGTAACCAACCTATTGGCAACAAAGAGTTTTTAATAAATGCAGTAAATTACCTATTACAAGACGATAAGCTTTTAAATATCAGAACCAAAGAAATTGCCATTGCCTTTTTAGATGTAGAGCGAATTGCACCAGAAAAAACAAAATGGCAAGCCATAAATATTGTATTGCCATTGTTAATTTTAGGGCTTTTCGGAATACTGTTTAATTACATAAGAAAGCGCAAATACAGCTAAAAAATAGAAGTTTTAAGTTCAGGAAATTCCGCAACAACTGTGTTAATTTGTTAATAAGTTTCTTTTAAAAACCAACAGTATTAAGATATATTTGTAAAACTTATAGAAATTAGATTAAACTAAATAATATACATGAAATTCATCGTATCGAGCACCTATTTATTAAAGCAATTACAGGTTTTGGGAGGCGTCATAAATACCTCAAATACATTACCTATTCTTGATAATTTTTTGTTTGAATTAAAAGATTCAAAATTAACAGTTTCAGCAAGCGACCTAGAAACTACAATGTCTTCAACTTTAAATGTTGAAAGCGATAGCGATGGAAGCATTGCTTTACCTGCAAGAATTTTGTTAGACACACTTAAAACATTTCCAGAACAGCCATTAACTTTTGTTGTAGAAGAAAACCATACAGTTGAAATTAGTTCCAATCATGGTAAATATGCTGTGGCCTATGCCGAAGGTGCAGAATTTCCTAAATCAGTTGAACTGGAAGACCCGAGTAAAACTACCATTTTAGGCGATGTTTTAGCAACAGCCATCAGTAAAACAATTTTTGCAGCTGGTAACGATGATTTACGCCCCGTAATGAGTGGTGTATTTTTTCAGTTTTCTACTGAAGGCTTGACCTTCGTTGCAACCGATGCCCATAAACTGGTGAAATATAGTAGAAGCGATATTTCTGCTAGTCAAGTTGCTGAATTCATCATGCCAAAAAAACCTTTAAATCTTTTAAAAGGGATTTTAGCAGGAAGTGAAGACGAGGTTTTAATTGAATACAATGAATCTAATGCGAAATTTACCTTTAATAATTCGCACCTGGTATGCAGATTGATTGATGGAAAATATCCTAATTACGAAGCTGTGATTCCAAAGGAAAACCCAAATAAATTATTAATAGATAGATCTCAATTTTTAAGTTCTGTACGACGTGTGAGTATTTTTTCTAACAAAACTACACATCAAATCCGATTGAAAATTGCTGGGGCAGAATTAAATATTTCAGCTGAAGATATTGACTTCAGCAACAAAGCTGAAGAACGTTTAAGCTGTGATTACCAAGGTGATGATATGCAAATCGGCTTTAATTCTCGTTTTTTAACAGAGATGATCAATAATCTTAGCTCCGATAATGTTCAATTAGAAATGAGTCTACCAAACCGCGCAGGCATCTTAACACCTGCCGATGGATTAGACGAAGGAGAAATCGTAACGATGCTTGTAATGCCAGTGATGCTAAACAATTAAAAGTATTAATTTCTTGATAATAAAAAAGCCTGCTAGTTGCAGGCTTTTTTATTGAATTTGAAGTTAACTTATCGAATGAATCGAATGCTTAAAGGATAAGTTGGCTGCTCCCCGTTACTTGATTTAATGGCATTAATTATAGGGAATATAAATGCAAAAATTCCTAACACAATAAGTCCTAGAATACCCAGACCCAATAGTAAAATCAAAGGAATACAAATGATCACATATACAATTAAACTCAACTGAAAATTAACAATTTCCTTACCGTGTTCGTCCATTCCATCAACCTTATCTTTCTGGGTTAGCCAAAGTATTAATGGCACAACCAATCCACCAAATCCGGTAATATAGGTGAGCAATTGGGATAGATGCGTAATAACCAATAACTGATTATCAACTCGTTTTAAAGTGTGGTAGTTTGATTCCATAGTATAATTGATTTATAACTATATGACTACTTTAATTAAAAAATGTTACAGAATTTCATTTAACTATGAGTCTTTTTACCAAAGTTTTATTGTCTGTCTCAATCCTTATAAGGTACAAGCCAGCTTCGACATCAATTAGAATATTTTCGTCGTTTAGTACTTGTTTTTTTAAAATCTGTTGTCCAGTAACTTTGAAAATAGATACTGAAGCTTGATCATTTATCCCAATGATTTTAAAATATTTTTCGGTTGGATTGGGATAAGTGGAAACACTTTGAGTTTCTTCATCTAAAACATTCAGTGTTGGTTCTATGGTGAAATTTGCTGATAATATAGTATTATTTCCGCACGTATCTTGAAGTTTGAATGTTACTTCTATGGTTTCTCCGCATAAAATAAAACCACTACTATTATGACCTATCGTTACCGTTCCACAATTGTCTACACCCGAAAAGCTATTGAGCCAATCATTGAATTGGGAAAAAATAGTTCCGCTACATTGAATAGTTGCACTTGTAGGTGGATTAACCCAAGTCGGAGCCGTGTTATCAACTACTGTGATGGTTTGCATGTGAACAGTTTCGTTACCACATTCGTCGGTAGCTGTCCAAGTTCTTGCTAAAGTGTATTCACCAAGACAAGCACCAGCATTTTCAACTTCGTTAAAAGTAACTGACGCAGTTCCACAGTTATCCGAGGCCGTGTAAGTTTCTGCCGTTGGAATCGCATCACATTCAACAGTTATATCTGCTGGTAACACTTCAACGAAAGTTGGCGCAGTATTATCAACTACTGTGATGGTTTGCATGTGAACAGTTTCGTTACCACATTCGTCGGTAGCTGTCCAAGTTCTTACTAAAGTGTATTCTCCAAGACAAGTTCCTGCGTTTTCAACTTCACTAAAAGTAACTGACGCAGTTCCACAGTTATCAATAGCTGTTAAGGTTTCAGCAGTTGGGATGGCATCGCATTCC
>NZ_DAISXK010000039.1:0-26099 GCF_036825875.1 Paucihalobacter sp.
CCAAAAGCAGTTAATACAATTGAAAATAAAAACTTAAAGCAGGACATAGAAAATAAAAATAGAGAGCTGGGCATCTCTACTATGAATCTTATAAAAAAGAACGAACTGCTAAATAGTATTAAAAAGGAAATTAGCAGTGCAACACAAATTAGCCAACTAAAAAATGTTATTAAACTCATAAATAAAAATCTTAATGCCACCGACGATTGGAAACTTTTTGAAGAAGCATTTAATAACGCAGATAAAGATTTCTTAAAAGAAATTAAAGGTAAGCACCCATCATTAACGTCAAACGATTTGAGGCTTTGTGCTTACTTACGTCTCAATTTATCATCTAAAGAAATCGCACCATTACTCAATATTTCCCCTCGAAGTGTAGAAGTAAAACGATATCGTTTGCGAAAAAAGATGGATTTACCACACGAGGAGAGCTTAACAAATTATATTCTTAGTATTTAACAACTAAACATCGCTACAGAAACCCCATACATAACCACAACATAAATAAAATCTTTTGTGCTTTATGGCTTCGTTATTTTATATTTTGATTAATTTTAAAAGTATTAATAGATGTTATTGTTTAAATTTTGAACATTTATCTTGTAATTCAACAAAAAATGATGCAAAATTTTAAAGTGTATGATTTTTGTTGAGGTAAATGTTAACAATATTTTAATTCTTGTTGTTATTTTTACTTTTAACAACTTTAATAAAACGTCTTATTTAGTTGCAACTATCAAAATCAACATATATGAAAAACCGTTATTTAAATTTATTTTTTGTTTTAATTACAACTTTTTCCATTGCCCAATCCACCCATGTATCCGTTGTCAATAACGAAGATGGAATGAAATTGATAGTTAATGGCGAAGACTTTATGGTAAATGGAATGAATTGGGATTATTTTCCAATTGGCACCAATTACTCTTATAGTTTATGGAATCAGTCAGATGACTTTATTAAAGCTGCCTTAGATACCGAAATGGGATTGCTAAAAAATATGGGTGTAAATTCTATAAGAGTTTACACTGGTATTCAACCCAGGTGGATTCAGTATATTTATGAAAAGTACGGTATCTACACCATGCTTAACCACTCTTTTGGTCGTTATGGTCTTACCATTAATGGCGCTTGGATTCCAAATACGGAATATTCTGATGCAGCTACACAACAACTACTCTTATCTGAGGTAACAGAAATGGTAAATACCTATAAGGGCACACCAGGTTTATTAATGTATTTATTGGGTAACGAAAACAACTACGGACTTTTCTGGGGTGGTGCCGAAACAGAGGACATCCCTGTAGAAGACCGACAGTCTACCGTTAGAGCTAGAGCCATGTACAAAATGTTTAATGATGCTACTTTAGCAATGAAACAAATAGATACGTCGGTTCCAATAGCTATGTGTAATGGTGACCTTCTATTTAATAATATCATTGCAGAGGAATGTCAGGATGTTGATATTTTTGGAACTAATATGTATCGGGGTATTTCCTTTGGTGATGCTTTTGAACGCGTTAAAAAAGAACTAAATAAACCCATTCTGTTCACAGAGTTTGGTGCAGATGCCTTTAATGCCATCAATAAGGAAGAAGATCAATTGTCGCAAGCCTATTACATGGTTGGCAATTGGAAGGAAATTTATGAAAATGCCGCAGGTTTAGGAAAATCGGGCAACTCAATTGGAGGTTTTACTTTTCAATTTAGTGATGGTTGGTGGAAATATGGTCAAACAACAAACTTAGATGTTCACGACACCAACGCCTCTTGGGCAAATGGTGGTTATGATAGAGATTTCATTGAAGGTCAAAACAACATGAACGAAGAGTGGTTTGGTATTTGTGCTAAGGGCCCAACCAATGCACGAGGATTGTATAACTTGTATCCACGTGCTGCTTATTATGCTTTAAAGGAGGCACACCAATTAAATCCGTACGCAGAAGGCGTAAATGCCGACTTTGTTAAGAATCATTTCGACAATATACAATTGATGGATGCTGTTTTGAGAGCAAGAGGAGACAAAGCTGCCTTAGGTGGCAATGAATCTGAAAAAATTAGACTAAGCCAACTTAGAGCACAATTTACAACCTTTAACACCGGTGGTAGTCTCATTACTACTCCCGATAATCCCGATCCAGACTCTAATGCATTTCCTAATCAATTAGGATTTGACCATATGCAGTCTTATTTTATAGGTGTTGAAGGGAAACCAGCATCAAACGTAAGAGCCGAAGTTGTTTTTAATGTCCTTGGTAATGTGGCATCCAATCCAATAAATGAAATTTTTTATGAAAACCGAGGTCGGAATGTTACAGTTAATTCTGATGATGGTGAAGTGATTTTATCCGACATTAACCGCGTGAACGTATACCAAGCCGAATTCGAATGGAATGCTAAAGATTTTGATTTAAGAGGTTTTTACCGTACCAGTCATTACCACTGGCAATACGAAGGCGATTTCTTTGGGTTGTATCCAGAAGCAAATTACGGTCCAAATCTAGATATTTACGGCGGTGAAATACTTGGTGTTGAAGTAGATGGGAAAGGCGTTGCAGAAGGTTTAAAAGCAGCTTTCGGACCTCAATTATGGTGGGGAGCAAATCCAACAGCCTTATTGAAATACCAGCGAAAGGTTGGCGAATGGGGTATCACAGGGATTTACCACAGGGATTTACAAACAGAATTACAATTTGATGAAAATGGACGTCGTATACTCGATCCTAATCAAGTTCGAAGTGGTGTAATTCCACCATGGCCAATGGAAAGAGCCTCAGTAGCTGTTGAAAGAAATTTCGGAAAAATAGGATTAACGCTCGGTGGTATTTGGGGTGGAAGTCCATTGAACGGCAGTTCATTTCAAAATGTAACTGGTAGTTCAGGAAATTATACCGTTTTTGAAGATGAAATTAAAGGTAAGGATAACTGGGGTGGAAAAGCAAAAATCACTTACCAATCTGGTAGAATAAATTGGTATGCTCAAGGTGCTGTTATGGGAATAGTAGCTAACGGTGGTGCCGATGCAACCCAAACATTTACTGGCTGGAGATTAAAAGATTCGGGCAGTGGAAATCAGTCTAATTTTTTAACTGGTTTTTCTTATACCTTAGGAAATATTCAAATCGCACCAAATTTCTTGTGGCAAAAACCACTGGTTGATCCCATACCAAACGATGTGAGTGCGCCAGGTAGATTGAGAAACTTTATCGATGATCCGTTTGCAGTGCGTGGAAATAGAGAAACCACGGCTGGTGAAATTTTATTAACTTTCGATCCAACACCCGGAACTTGGTTTTACGAATGGGATAACGATAGATCTGAAGATGCTAAGTTCGCCATGAATCTTGGCTTTGTATACCGCCATCATCCAACAGCAATGGATGCTCATATTGGATTTCTAGCAGATCGATCCTTTTTTGCATTTCCTAATTCTGCGCCAGCAGAAGATTTATGGGAAATACATTCGAGAATGGTTTCAAAATTAACACCTGAACTGGGAATAATTGGTAACTTCTACTACGGAAACGGTCAAGGTAATGGCGATTCAGATAGATTGATTAAGCGTTTTGGAGGCGATATCAGAATGATTTACAAAAAAATGAAAGTTGAAACCCATTTAAAAGTTAATGATTGGGGACCCTATGATTATCATAGAGACTTCAACTTAACATTCCCATTACAATTAATGATGGATGTCTCTACTTCTATAGGAAAACCGGATTGGTTTATCCTCCCAAATACACGAATTGGTATTATGGGAATCTGGCGTTCTCTAAACGAATTTTCACCGCGTTACGCACCTTTACAAGGACCAGAGTTTGGTGTTCCACCATTAAGTCCCGTAGGGTTTCCTGATGGCTCTGAATGGGAAATAAGAACCTATGTTCATATTAATATCGGAAAATAAAAAAATAGCAAAAAAATGAAAAATTTAAAATTAATTAAGACAAAAGTATCACTTCTTTTAGGCTTACTTTTCATACTAAATATGAGTTGTGAAAGAGAAGTGTCTGACGATGCCGTTTTGGCCACCTTTTCTAACATTGGTGAAGTATTTACTGATAATTTTGTAGCAATGGGAAGCGATTTTTACTTTCCCTTTGCAGATTCAAAACTTGATGCTTTCTCGGTAGATACTAATGAAGGTTTTGAAAGCAACGCTTCGTATAGAGTAGATGTGCCCAATGCAAATGACCCAACAGGAAATTATGCGGGAGCCATTTTAAGAGTAGATGGTGCTGGAAGAGACCTTTCAGGATTTAATGTACTTACATTCTATGCTAAGGCCTCTCGAGGTGTTAGTATTGATGCCATTGGTTTTGGTCAGGATTTCTTTGAAAACAAACATCAAGTTACCGCCAACGACGTTAGTATTGGTACCAATTGGCAAAAGTATTACATTCCAATACCTGACCCTTCGTTCTTGGTTAATGAAAGAGGAATGTTTTGGTATGCTGCCGGAACGCAGGCAACTGACGGTTCTGGTTATGTTATCTGGTTTGACGAAATCAAATTCGAAAATCTAGGAACCATTGGACAACCAAGACCAGGAATTGCAAACGGAAATGATATCTCCATAGATTCTTTTATTGGAGTAACTGCCGCAGTCACAGGATTAATTCATACGGTTAGTTTACCCACTGGCATAGATGGTACTGTTGCTCCGGCTACTAGTTATTTTGAGTTTACGTCTTCAGATACTAGCGTGGCAACTGTTGATGAGTCGGGAATTATATCTGTATTATCGGCAGGTACAGCCGTTATTACCGCCACCTTAGGTGGTGTTCAGGCGAATGGATCTGTAACAATCAATTCTCTTGGCGATTTTGTACTAGCGCCAACACCAACAAGAGATCCAAGCCAGGTCATTTCTATATTTAGTGATCATTATACTAACCATCCGGTTGACTTTTACAATGGGTTTTGGCAACCATTTCAAGTTACAGAATCAGCAGATTTTGTTGTAAATGGCGACAATATTTTAAACTACACAAATTTCAATTTTGTAGGAAACCAATTTGCAAATCCAACCGTAGATGCCACTACCAAACCAAATTTACATCTCAATATGTACATTCCCGGCACAGTGCCTGCTAATTTAGATTTTCTAATTTCTATAGTCAATTTTGGTCCAGATGGAGTAGAAGGTGGCGGTGACGATACCAGACAACAAGTGTTTTTTAATGCTTCGGACTTTGAAGCAAATACTTGGGCAACTTTAGAGATTCCAATTACCTTGTCTGACAAGAGTAAGTTAGGACTTCTTATCTATGAAAATGTAAATGCTTCAACACTAAGAAACTTTTATTTAGATAACATTTATTTTTATACCGATTAGTACAAATTATAAAACACAAACTATGTTTAAAAAAGATATATATACTTCAGTAATAAAAACAAGCATTCTTTCTTGTTTGGTTGTGCTGTCGCTTTCCTCATTGTTAAGCTGTGATTTAGACGAGACACAAAAAGTAACTACCTTCACTAATTTAGTCGCAGAAGATAATTTTGATGTTGACGGAGCTCCTGACCCTGATATATGGACTTTAGAAATAGGTGATGGCACTGAGCAAGGAATTCCCGGATGGGGTAATAACGAACTTCAATTTTACACTGACAGAACAGAAAATGTTAAAGTTGAGAATGGATTTTTACTGATTACTGCTATACAAGAACCATTTAATGGAGCCGGATACACATCTGCTAGGCTTGTTACTAAGGGCAAACTAGAAACACAATACGGACGCGTAGAAGCACGTATACGTTTACCGTTTGGGCAAGGTATGTGGCCAGCATTTTGGATGTTAGGAGATGATAATAATGGCACAGAAGTTTGGCCGAACATTGGCGAAATTGATATTATGGAGAATCGTGGTCAAGAACCATCTAAAATTATTGGTAGTGTTCATGGTCCTGGGTATTCAGGAGGTAATGCCGTTTCAAAAGAGTACAATTTAGAAAACGATAGGTTCGACACTGGATTTCATGTTTTTGGAATTGAATGGGGGCCAAACTATATAAATTATTATGTAGATGATGTGCTTTATAATCAAATCACCCCTGATGATGTATCGGGTGAATGGGTGTTTAATCGTCCTTTCTATATTATTATTAACCTAGCTGTTGGTGGAACTTTTGTAGGAAGTCCTAACAATCAAACGGTGTTTCCACAAACAATGCTGGTCGATTATGTGCGCGTTTACAATTAAGTTGCTTTTAAGGTCATATAAATCTTCACAGTTCAATGTGTTTCTCTTTTTAATTGTATTGAAGCAAATCGAACATTAAAATTAAACAAATGAAAAAAATAATCAAAGGAATAAAAATACTAGGGGTGCTATGTTTGGCTTTCGCTTTAGCGACGTGTGCTGATGACGATGATGCCACAAGCGCATCTCTAGAAGCACTGTTCACCCATACCATTAATCAAGAAACGGGTACGGTAACTTTCATTAATGTATCAAGCAATGCCGATTCGTTTTCATGGGATTTAGGTGATGGAACCACATCAAATCTGATAAATCCAGTTAAAACTTATGAATCGGGAACTTATGTAATTGTATTAACTGCTACAAACTCCCAAGGTGCATCAGATACTTATGAAGATACGATTTACATTCAAGTACCTGAGCCAATTACCTTGCCTATATCGTTTGATAATCCTGCGGTAAGTTACGATGCAACCGCTTTTGGCGGCGTATCTTTTTCAGTAGTTGAAAACCCTGATCCATCTGGTGCCAATAGCGATGTTTCAAATGTAGGTGCCATTACCAACATAGGAGCCGCTTTTGAAGGTTTCTTTTTTGATTTAGGAACGCCAATTGATTTGACTGAAGATAAATCTATTAAGTTAAAATTTTGGTCAACTACATCCATTAATGTCTTATTAAAATTAGAGGAAGGGACCGGTGCAGATGTGGAATCAGTAACAACCCACGGCGGAACTGGTTGGGAAGAAATTTATTTCACCTTTAATTCTGCCGCTAGCTATTCTAGATTTACATTATTTGTGGACGGTCCTGGAACGACATCTGGTACTTTCTATTTGGATGATGTAGAACAAATAAATGCTGGAGATGTACCATGTCTTCAAACAGCATTAGAGTTTCCTATAGATTTTGATTGCAACGGTATTGACTACAACTCTAAAATTGTTGGGAACGTCGATTTCTCAGTAGTTGATAATCCCGAGCTCTCAGGAATCAATAATGAAGATACTAAAGTTGGTAGAATTACCAATTCTGGTGAGCAATTTGAAAATGCCTTTTTCAATTTAGATACGCCCGCCGATTTTTCATCTCAAACAGGTATTAGAATGAAATTGTTTTCAGATCAGGCACTACCAGTTTTATTAAAATTTGAAGACGGTACACAAGCCGATGTTGAAGATACACAAATGCACAGTGGAACCGGTTGGGAAGAACTAACCTTTACTTTAAATTCAACAGGTAGCTACAATGATATGGTCTTGTTTATAGACGGTCCTGGAACTGCAGCTGGTACTTTTTATGTGGATGATATTACACAAGTTGACGGCGCACCACCACCACCACCTTTTGATGATGGTTTGTTGACAAATGGAGATTTCCAGACACTTGATAGCAATGGTAACGTAACAGAATGGATTCAAGGTGTGGACGATAACAATCCTGCTCCTGTTGTGACTGTGAGTGGCAATACTTACTATTCTATCAACATAACAACACCAACACCAGGCAGTCCTTTAAATATCAACTTAAGCCAAAAAGTTGAAATTATTGCGAATGAGACATACATACTTTCTTTTGTGGCTTGGTCAAATGTCAATAGAAGCGTTGTTGCCGGAATTGGTTTAAGTGAACCTGATTTCAATAGTGTCTCAGAAACCGTCAATATCACGACAACACCTACCGTTTACCAACGCACGTTTACGGCCGATGGTTTTGGTGCACCAAACGCCCGCGTTTTATTTGATTTGGCGGAAGAAGCTGGTATGGTTAATATAGACAACGTTTCTCTGTTTGTTAGTGGAGGCGGTGGAGGCGGTGGTTGTACAGGCAATGCCGTTGCGGCGACATCATTACCAGTAAATTTTGAAGGTTGTGAATCCTTTATAAGCACATTCTCAAGTATGGATCCTGGTGGAGTTACTGCTAGTTTAGCCGACAATCCAAATCCTTCTGGAATTAACAATTCTGCATCTGTGTTAAGGGTTGTTCGAGCCAGCGGTATTAACCGTTGGGGAGGTGTTCAAAACTCATTTCCACCAGGTACAATTGATATTACAACCAATACATTTAAAGTTAAGGTGTATTCTAGTATTCCTAACGTAACTTATAGATTCGAGCTCGCCCTAGATCCACAACCAAATCCAGTGGTTGGAAATCCTGCACCTCAATTCCGCCAAGTAAATGGTGGTGCCAATCAATGGGTGGAACTCGAGTTTACCTTTACAAACTTACCGGCAACACCAACTACATATAATCAGTTGGTGATTAAACCTGATAATCCAGAAGGTACAGATCCGCAGGTTATAAGTCAGGAGCAAATATTCTATTTTGACGATATAAGATTAGATTAACTATTAAAATGAGTAATATATAGAAAGGTCGAATTAAACTTCGACCTTTTTAATCAATAAAAAATAAGACCTTATAATTCTAGATTATTAAAGAGAACCGCCAAAATGAATAAATCTTATACCACATTCATCAGTTTAATCGTTGCACTCGGTGGTTTTTTATTGGGCTTTGACAGTGCCGTTATTTCGGGGGCTGTTAAAGGCATCACTATCTATTTTGAAATGACTGAAGCCATGGTTGGTTTTGCCGTAGGTTGTGTTATTATCGGCGCTATGTTAGGTAACTTGATGTCGGGCTATTTTGCCGACAGGTTTGGTCGCAAAAGTGTATTAATCATTATTGCAGCTTTGTTTGTGGTGTCGGCTTTATGGACAGCTTTGGCAACCAGTTATACAGAGTTTATCATTGCCAGAATTGTTGGTGGTATTGGTATTGGTGGCGCTATTTTAATCGCGCCTATTTATATTGGTGAAGTGGCACCTGCAAAACTAAGAGGAAGATTGGTGTCTTTTAACCAACTAAACATTGTTCTTGGTATATCTGTAGCGTATTTTTCAAACTATTTTTTAGTGAATTACGGTGAGGAAAGTTGGCGTTGGATGCTTGGCGTTGAAGCCATACCAGCATTTTTATACTTTTTATTTTTATTTTTAGTACCGAAAAGTCCGAGATGGCTTATTCAACGCTGTAATAAAGTGGCCGCAGCTAAACTCACATTAGAAAGAATAGGAGGAAAAGAATATGCCGATTTTACGGTTAACGAAATTCAAGAGAACCTAAATATATCTGAGTCTAATGGGAAATTTTTAGATTTATTCAAAAAACGTTACGCCAATATTATGATTATTGCTTTTGGGATTGCTTTCTTTCAGCAAATAACGGGCATCAACGCAATATTTTATTACGCACCAACTATTTTTGAACAAGCTGGTGGCTCTACAGATGCGTCCTTTTTACAGGCTATTGCGGTTGGATTAACCAATTTAGTGTTCACTATTGTCGCCATTCTGTTAATTGACAGATTGGGACGCAAACCATTACTCATTATTGGGACTACAGCGATGACCATTGCTTTGATATTAACTACAATGGCATTTAGTAAAGCTACTTATAACTTTTCAGAAGAAAACATTGATAAGATTACCAATATTGAAACTAAAGCTTTATTACAACCACTAAAAGATCAAATATACAGTAGCCAATCGTCACTTTTTGAAGCGGTTCAAGCTACATTAAATCACGAGCAATTTTTAGATTTTAAGCGCAATCAAATCACCAATTTAATTAGCATTAACGCAAAATTAGTGTTGATATCTATTTTATTATATGTGGCGGCTTTTGCTATTTCACTTGGTCCAGTGATGTGGGCTTTAATTTCTGAAATTTTCCCAAGTAAAATCAAAGGTATTGCGATTTCTGTGGTAGGGTTTTTTAATTCTGTGGTGAGTTTTTCGGTCACTCAAATTTTCCCTTGGGAATTATCCAATTTTGGACCAACCTTAACTTTTGCAATTTACGCCGTACTGTCACTTTTAACCCTATTATTCGTTTTGCGATTCGTGGTAGAAACTAAAGGAAAGAGCTTAGAACAACTAGAAAAACAACTATTAAAAATTTAAATAAATCAAATTACAAGTTCATAATGAGTGCAGATTTAAAACAAAATTCAAAGAAAAAAGTCACCATCGATTATCTCAAAATAGATAACGAATATTATTATAAAATTTCCAACAGCAACCTCATGCGCCCGTTTTTTATGAGTATTGTGAGCGACTCCAATCATTGGATGTTCATTTCGAGCAATGGCGGTTTAAGTGCTGGAAGAAAAGATAGCGACCACTCCTTATTTCCTTATTACACAGATGATAAAATTACTGAAGGTGCCGAAACCACCGGTAGTAAATCTATTTTTAGAATTCATAAAAATAATGAAGTGCATCTATGGGAACCTTTTTCGGTTAGATTTCAAGGTAAATACCAAATTTCGCGCAATCTGTATAAAAATGCCATTAATAATAAAATCATCTTTGAAGAAGTCAACCACGATTTAAATATATCTTTTAAATACCAGTGGAGCACAAGTAACACCTTTGGGTTTGTTAAAACTTCTACTTTGATTAATAACAACTCAGACAAGGTGTCTGTTGAGTTGCTTGATGGCATTCAGAATGTAATACCTTATGGCGTAGGCGTAGATCTTCAAACCCGTGTTAGTAATCTAGTTGATGCCTACAAACGTACAGAACTAGAACAAGAATCTGGACTCGGTATTTTTGCCCTAAGTGCTAAAATTGTAGACAAAGCCGAACCCAGTGAAGCCTTAAAAGCCAATGTGGCTTGGGCCGTAGGAGTAGAGAATCCAACCTACCTCATATCTTCACTACAACTTGATAAATATAGAGCAGGTGAAACACTTCGCACCGAAGCCGATATTAAAGCCGAAAAAGGGGCTTATTTTGTAAATTCTACAATCGAGATTGCTGCCAATTCACAACAATCATGGCATATTGTAGCCAACGTCAATCTGGATCACTCAGCTATAGCAAGTCTCATCAATCTTATTAAAAACGCCAATAATATTGTTGAGCAAATATACGAAGACGTAGAGCATGGTTCTCAGCGATTAGTCAAATTAAATGCCTCATCCGATGGTATGCAACTTACATCAGACCATTTTAGAGATACTCGTCATTTTTCTAATACGCTCTTCAATATCATGCGTGGCGGTATTTTTGATTTTAATTACCAAATCGAAAAATGGGACTTTTCAAATTATTTGTCAAAAGCGAATAAAAAAGTATTTGCAAAGGCACAAAATGTTTTAAAAAACTTACCAGAACATTTTAATGTCAATCATTTAAGAGATATAGCTTCAGTATCTGATGATAAAAACTTCAGACGACTTTGTTTAGAATACATGCCCTTAAAGTTCAGCCGAAGACATGGCGATCCTAGCCGACCATGGAATAGGTTTTCTATCAATACCAGAAGTGAAATTGATGGCTCCAAAATTCTTGATTATGAAGGAAACTGGCGCGATATTTTCCAAAACTGGGAAGCATTGGCTCATGCCTATCCAGAGTTTATTGAGAGCATGATTCACAAGTTTTTGAATGCAACCACTTTTGATGGTTATAATCCATATCGCGTTACTAAAGACGGTTTTGATTGGGAAGTAATTGAAGAGCACGATCCATGGTCTTATATTGGTTATTGGGGTGATCATCAAATCATTTATTTGTTAAAATTCTTAGAGTTTATTGAAAACCATAAGCCAGGACAACTCAATAATTATTTCGATAAAGATTTATTTGTTTACGCCAATGTACCCTATAAAATAAAGAGTTATCAAGATACCCTTATGAACCCTAAGGATACTATTGATTTTGATTACGATTTAGACCATAAAATCAACATTAAAAAATCTGAGTTAGGAGCTGACGGTGCCTTATTAAGAGACCAAAACTTCTTTATTCACAAGGTGAATTTTGTCGAAAAGATTTTAGCAACAGTACTGGCGAAAGTATCTAATTTTATTCCAGAAGGTGGCATCTGGCTTAATACCCAAAGACCAGAATGGAATGATGCTAATAATGCCCTAGTAGGTAATGGGGTTTCCATGGTAACACTCTATTATTTGCGAAGATTTCTTAAGTTTTTACAAAATATCTTAGAAGATAGCTCTATTTCCAACACAGAAGTTTCAGAGGAGTTACTAGTATTTTTTAATGCCACCGCTGCAATATTACAATCAAATAAACATTTATTATCGGGCAATATTTCAGATAAAGATCGTAAAATTGTTTTAGACGGACTTGGAACTGCTGGCAGTAATTACCGCGAAATTGTTTACAACAAAGCCTTTTCCGGCAAGAAAGCCAATCTGGCTATAGACAAGTTAAAAACATTTGTTGCCACAATGCTTGAATATTCCGAGCACTCCATTGAAGCCAACAAGCGCTCAGATAATTTATACCATGCGTATAACTTAATGACCGCGAACAAGGACGGCATTTCAATCTCGTATTTAGACGAAATGCTTGAAGGACAGGTAGCCGTATTAAGTTCAGGTTATTTATCGGCCAAAGAAGCATTGGCTGTATTAGATGCTATGAAAGGAAGTAAATTGTTTAGACCCGATCAATATAGCTACATTTTATATCCAAGTAAAGACTTGCCAAAATTTACAGAAAAGAATAACATTCCGAAGCACTTGGTTGAAAAGTCTGGACTATTTACCCAATTAGTTTCAAAGGGTAACCAAAGCATTATCATCAAAGACATCAATGGAGATTATCATTTTAACGGTAGCTTTAACAATGCCAACGACTTGAAAAATGCATTGAATGCCTTAAAAGAAACCGAGTATGCCGAATTGGTGAAAAAAGAATCTACACACACCTTAAGTGCCTTCGAAACTGTTTTCAATCACAAGGCGTTTACTGGTAGATCAGGTACATTTTATGGTTATGAAGGTCTAGGGTCTATATATTGGCATATGGTTTCTAAATTGCAATTAGCAGTTCAAGAATGTTGTATCCAAGCTGTTGAAGCTGGCGAAAGTGCTGTAACAATTGGTAAATTATTAGAACATTATTACGAAATTAACGAAGGTATCGGCGTTCATAAATCACCTGAACTTTATGGAGCCTTTCCAACAGATCCGTATTCTCATACACCAGCTGGAAAAGGAGTGCAACAACCGGGAATGACAGGTCAGGTTAAAGAAGATATCCTATCTAGAATTGGTGAATTGGGAGTGTTTGTAAAAAACGGCTGTATTCAATTTAATCCGTATTTATTGCGTTCTAATGAGTTTTTAACCCAACCTAGAAATTACCATTTTGTTGATCTCAAGCACCAATTTCAAACTATAGAGTTACAACCAAATTCATTGGCTTTTAGTTATTGCCAAGTACCAGTTATTTATAAAAGAGCAAATAAATCTGGGATAGAAATTAGGTTTAATAATAATGATATTAAAGCACTTACAGAATTAACCTTAAGTAAAGATTTAAGTCAAGAAGTGTTTAACAGAACTGGTAATATCAGTCAAATGATAGTCTCAATAACTAAAGATTTATTAAAATAATGCACTATTTCAAGGGCTTACAAATACGTTGTATTTTTACTGTTGCAGGGCTAAGCATGTTTTTGTTGGGCTGCAATACCGAAACTGTTCCGGTAGTAGATGAAGCACAAGAAATTGAACGTAAAGTAGACTCTCTTTTATCTTTGATGACATTAGATGAAAAGATTGGTCAGATGACTCAAATCAGACATTTTGATGATAGTGTTGAAGTGGCGATTTCACAAAAATTTATTGGCTCCATCATTCATACTGATGGACCAGCACCTGGTGAAAATGCTCAAGCATGGCAGGAGAAGTTTATAGAGCTTCAACAACTGGCATTGTCTACACGTTTGGGAATTCCATTACTTTTTGGTGTAGATGCTGTACATGGACAAAACACTTACGAAGGAGCTACCATTTTTCCGCATAATATAGGATTAGGAGCTTCTGGTAATGAGTATCTAGTTAGGAAAATAGCAGAAATCACGGCTTTAGAATCCCAAGCGACTGGATTTAATTGGGTGTTTTCGCCCTGTGTAGCCATTCCGTTAAACGAAAAATGGGGGAGAGTTTACGAAGCATTTTCAGAAGATTTAGAGTTAACCGCCAAATTAACTGTGGCTTCTATTGAAGGACATCAGGGAGATTTATCACAATCCACAACCGTTATGGCTACAGCTAAACATTATATTGGAGATGGTGCTACAGATTATGGTATAGAAGGAGGTAAGACCTCTTTATCCTTACAAGACATCAGCGACCAATTGATGGAACCCTATAGGCAGGCGGTTAAATCGGGCGTTGGTTCTATTATGGCGTCTTTTAATACGGTTTCAGATGTACCCATGCATTCTCATAAAGTTCTTATCACCGATTCGTTGAAGGTAGGAATGCAATTTGACGGCATCGTGCTGTCCGATTGGAAAGGCTATTCCAAATACGGAAAAAATAACATTATCAATGCCGGAATTGATATGGTCATGGCCGTTGATGGTGATATGGACAAATTTCATGTTGGCTTAAAACACGGACTAGAAAAAGATTCAGTTTCTATAGATAGAGTGGATGATGCCGTGAGAAGAATTCTCAGGCAAAAATACAGATTAGGCCTGTTTGATAATCCATTTCCAGATTCAACATTAATTTCAACTATTGGTAGTGACATGAATCGCGATTATGCCAGACAAGCAGTGAGAGAATCTTTGGTGTTGCTAAAAAATGAAGACAATACACTGCCTTTAAGTAAAAATTTTGGTAAAATAGTGGTGGTAGGTGAACACGCCGATAATACAGGTTTACAATCTGGCGGCTGGACTATTGCGTGGCAAGGTAAAACCGAAAATTATGAAGGCGCAACGTCCATTCTAGATGGAGTTTTAGAATCAACTTATGCAGAAATAATACACGATAAAAATGCGCAGGAGCAACATCCAGATGCAGACGTAGCAATAATTGTGGTTGGTGAAACGCCCTATGCCGAGTTTTTTGGAGATATTGGAGGGGAAATGGATAGGTACCAATTAACGCTTACTCAAGCTCATCAAGAATATATTACGCATTATAAAAATCAAGGAGTTAAAGTAGTGACTGTGCTTATTTCTGGTAGACCACTTGTAACTACCGATCAAATAGAACAAAGCGATGCTTTTGTAGTGGCTTGGTTACCAGGATCTGAAGGTCATGGCATAGCCGAAGTGCTTTTTGGCGATTTTGATTTTACAGGAAAACTGCCTCATTCATGGCCAAAAAAAGTAGAAGATTTTGATGGCTTATATGGCCCAAATAAGTGGGACTCTTCAAGTAAACCGCTTTTTAACTTTGGATACGGATTAAATTATTAAGTTATGATTCACAAACTAAAATTCACATTTATTGGTTTGCTGGCAATACTTATAACAGCATGCAACAACAAAACGAAACAAGATTCTAAAACCGAAACTTTGGAGACAAAAACATCTTTAACAGCAAAAGAAATATTGGGTAACGCAAATTATCAAGCTATTTCTTTTGGAGCTTACAGGGAAAAATCTAGAGACATACAGCCAACTTTAGATGAAATTAAAGACGATTTAAAAATCCTTCACGCCATGGGTATTAGAATTGTGCGTACTTACAATGTGCAATTACCACATGCGTCTAACGTTGTAAAAGCAATTTCAGAATTAAAAGCCGAAGACGAAAATTTTGAAATGTATGTGATGCTAGGCGCATGGATAGACTGTAAAAATGCCTGGACCGACCAAGAGCCAGACCACAGTGTAGAAAGCGAAGCCAATGCCGCCGAAATTGAACGCGCTGCTGCTTTAGCAAGCAGGTATCCAGATATCATCAAAGTAATCGCTGTTGGAAATGAAGCCATGGTGCGTTGGGCAGCCAGCTATTATGTGCAACCAGATGTGATTTTAAAATGGGTAACCCATCTTCAAGATTTAAAGGCTGAGAATAAATTGCCAAAAGACTTATGGATTACAAGCTCCGATGATTTTTCGACTTGGGGCGGCGGTGATGCTAGTTACCACACCGAAGACTTAGAAAAACTATACAAAGCGGTAGATTATGTTTCATTGCATACCTATCCGTATCACAATACACATTACAATCCGCAATTTTGGGGTGTTCCAAAAAATGAACAAAAACTAACGGATATTGAAAAAATCGACAACGCCATGAATCGTTCATTGGAATTTGCGCAAAAACAATATGATAGTGTGGTGAGCTATATGAAAAGTATCGGAGTAAACAAGCCTGTTCATATTGGAGAAACTGGTTGGGCCACCATTTCCGACGGTTATTACGGTCCGAAAGGCTCAAAAGCCACCGATGAATACAAGGAGGCCAAATTTCACCAACTGATGCGTGATTGGACTAACAGTAAAGGGATATCCTGTTTTTACTTTGAAGCCTTTGATGAGCCTTGGAAAGATGCTCAAAACCCTCAAGGATCTGAAAATCACTTTGGGATTTTTACAGTTGAAGGAAAAGCCAAGTATGCACTTTGGAATTTAGTTGATGAAGGTGTATTTGAAGGACTTACCAGAAATGGCAATGAAATTATCAAAACTTTTGATGGTGACGAAGCTCAATTAATGGAAACTGTTTTAGTGCCACCAACAATTGAAGAAATTAATAAAAGACTTAAAGGCAAATGAAAACTTTAAAAGCTTTTAAAATCAATACGACAGTATTCGTTTTAACACTCAACTTGGTGCTTATGAATTGTACAGAAAAAGATAATTCCCTGACGGTTGAAGTGTTTGAAACTTCTAAAGCCGGTAGTTTATTTTCTACAATTGAAACTTCAAATTTAAAAGAAGCAGATGCTGTAATCCAACTATTACCAGAGCAAACCTTTCAAACTTTGACAGGAATAGGAGGTTCTTTTACAGAATCTTCAGCATACTTACTTAATCAATTAAGTGAAGCCAACAGGCAAAAAATTATAGAAGCTTATTTTGGTGATGATGGGGCAAAATATTCGCTTACCAGAACCCACATCAATTCTTGCGATTTTTCACTTTCCAATTACTCATATGCATCCGTTGAAGGCGATATCAATCTGGAGCATTTCAGTATAGAAGAAGATAGAGACGATATCATTCCTATGATTAAAGATGCCATGAAAATCTCTTCCGAAGGTTTTAACATCATCGCCTCACCGTGGACTGCTCCGCCGTGGATGAAGGACAATAAGGAATGGCCCGGCGGTAAATTATTGCCCGAATACAATCAAACTTGGGCATTGTTCTTTTCCAAATATTTAGAAGCTTATAAAAATGAAGGCATAAACATCTGGGGAATTACCGTCGAAAACGAGCCACTTGGTAACGACAACAATTGGGAAAGCATGCATTTTACGGCAGAAGAAATGACCGATTTTGTGGAGCAATATTTGGGTCCCCAGTTGCGCCAAACAAATCCAGAAGTCAAAATATTGGGTTACGACCAAAACCGAGGAGACGAACTAAAACATTGGGTTGATACCATGTTTAGAGACGAGAACAGCAGTCAGTTTTTTGACGGTACTGCTGTGCATTGGTACGCTAGCACTTACGATTATTTCCCAGAGTCATTGCAGTATGCACACTATAAAGCTCCCAATAAATATTTAATTCAAACCGAGGGTTGTGTTGATGCGGAAGTGCCGGTTTGGAGAAATGACGACTGGTATTGGGAGAAAGAAGCGACTGATTGGGGTTGGACCTGGGCCAGAGAAGAAGATAAATATTTACACCCTAAATACGCACCCGTAACCCGTTATGCCAACGATATGATTGGTTGTTTTAATAATTGGGTTGATGGTTGGGTTGACTGGAATATGATTTTAGACCGTCAAGGTGGCCCCAATTGGTTTGAGAATTGGTGTGTAGCACCGGTTATTGTAGATACAAAAGCAGATGAAGTTTATTTCACACCTCTGTATTACGTGATGAAACACTTTAGTAAATACTTACGTCCGGGAGCCAAACGCATCGGATTTGAAGTCTCTGATGACGATTTAAAAGTAACAGCCTTTCAAAATCCTGATAACTCTGTTGTAGTAATTGTTTTCAATGAATTTGAAACGCCAAAAACCTTTCAAATTAAATTACAGGAGCAATCAAAAACTGTAAAAATAAATCCACAGTCATTACAAACCGTTGTTATTAAGACTTAAACATATAAAATAAAATTAACCATGGAAGAGGTCAAAACAGCAACATTACAAGCACAAGCGAAAGTTCCATTAGTTCAAAAAATCGCATTTGGATCGGGTCATTTAGTCAATAATTTATTGCCTGGTGCTTTGGGTGTGTTTTCTTTCTTTTTAATAACGGCATTTGGTATCAATCCAGCACTTGCAGGACTTTTGGCGGCTATTCCAAGGCTATTTGATGCCATTTCAGATCCAATTATGGGATTTGTTACAGACAATACCAACACGCGCTGGGGAAGGAGAAGACCTTATATTTTTATAGGGGCTATTTTATGTTCTATTTTGTTTGCAGTTCAGTGGCAAATGTTTGAGGAGAATGGAGCTACCTATAATTTTTGGTACTTCATGACCTTTTCTATTCTATTCATTTTGTCTAACACTATTTTTTCTACACCCTTAATGGGTTTAGGATATGAATTGTCGTCTGATACCAAGGAAAGAAATAACTTAATGGGATTAGCCAATACCATCGGTCAAATATCCTGGATGATTGTACCCTTGTTTTGGTCCTTAATTGCCAATAAAGATTTATTTGATTCGCAAGCAGATGGGGTTCGTACCTTATCAATTTTTGTGGGCTTTATTTGTTTAATTTTTGGCATACTTCCGGCAATTTTCTCTAAAGAACCTCCGGTTGCTTCAGAGAATCAAGCAGAACTAACCTATCATAGTTTAGCCAAGAATTTGAGAATTTTGGGACGCGATATGCTCAACATGACCAAAAATACGCCTTTTGTGCGATTGTGCGCTGCCACGTTTTTGGTGTTTAATGGCTTTCAAATGGTGGCCTCATTTAGCTTTTTTATAATTGTTTACTACATGTTTAATGGCAGTTACGAGGCTGCTGGTACTGTACCACCATTCTTTTCGATTATTACCGCCTTTTTGACCGCCACTATCATCATACCGATTGTTACTTGGATGGCCAATAATTTTGGTAAGAGAAAGGCTTTTATTTATTCAACCTTGTTATCCATGCTCGGTTATGTATTAAAATGGTGGGGATTTTTTGAAGTAGATGAAAACACTGTTATATTATTTAAAGACGTCGCAATCACGATAGGTGTTGTAGAATTTCCGCTGGCCATGCCGTTAAGACTTTTATTACCCATTCCTTTTATGGCATTCGGTTTGGGTGGATTATTTACCTTAATGATGTCTATGACAGCTGATGTATGTGATTTAGATGAACTTGAAAATGGTCTGCCAAGAAGAGAAGGAACTTTTGCAGCCATTTATTGGTGGATGGTAAAAATTGGTCAATCTATCGCTTTGGCACTAGGCGGATTTGTACTAAGTTATGTGGGTTTTGACGGCAGTAAAGCTTTTCAAACAGCTGAAACCATGCACAGTTTAAGGGTATTTGATATTGTTATTCCAACTTTAACCGCAGGTTTAGCAGCACTCATTATGGTGAGATACAGCCTTAATGAAGATAGGGTAGCAGAGATTAAGTTAGAATTAGAAGCAAAACGTAAAACCTTAAACCAGAAAACACCTTATGCTTACAGAAAAAACACACTTTGGTCTCATTCAGAATTTGCGACTTTCCCAGATGATAAAATTCCATTTATTTCAGGTTTAAAAATCAATTCGTTAACAGCAGAAGAATTAAAAATAAAATTCCATGAAATTTTAAAAGACAAAATGAAAGGAATTTGTTTCAGTCCCTATGAAAACAGACAAAAGCCCGGATATTACATCACTGAAGATCAAATTAGAAAAAGACTTGCTACACTTCAGCCCCATACAGAGTGGATTAGAATGTTTTCAAGCATCAAAGGTCATGAAAATATACCTAAAATTGCCAAAGAATTAGGGATGAAAACCATATCGGCTGCATGGATCAATCAAGATGAGGAATCAAATGAGAAGGAAATAAACAATTTAATCGAAAACATTAATAATGGTCATGTAGATATAGCTGTTGTAGGTAATGAAACTTTATACAGAAATGATTTAACTGAAGAAGAATTAATATCTTATATCAACCAAGTAAAATCAGCTATTACAATGGATGTTCCTGTTACAACGGCCGATGTTTATTACGAGCTTTTACTCAGACCGGAATTGTTGAAAGTTTGCGATGTGATATTGGCAAATGCCTATCCGTTTTGGGAAGGATACCCAATAAAATTAGCAGGCTTACAACTTCAAAAATCTTACAACGAATTAAAAAACATGGCTCCAGATAAAAAAGTGATTATTTCAGAAACAGGCTGGCCAAGCGATGGAGGCACTATTGATGATGCCGAAGCTTCTGAAATTAATGCTATGAAGTACTTTGTTGACACCCAGTTATGGGCAAAAAACAACGATATAGAGGTATTCCATTTTTCGTCGTTTGATGAAGCCTGGAAAGTTACCGAAGAGGGAGAATTGGGGGTTAACTGGGGTATTTGGGACAGTAAAGGAAATTTAAAATTTTAATATTATGTCGTACAGAGAAGGACATCATTTTTCATTAAATGAAAACATTAAATCAAGTTATACAGGAATTGATTTTTCTGAATATACTGGAAAACAATTAGAGCAACTATGGCGCGAAACCCTAGAAAATGGTATACACGGACTTTGCTTTAGTCTTTATGAAGACGGACAAAAGCCAGGTGATGTGATTACACCGGAGCAGGTAAATCGTCGTATTCAAATTATCAAACCTTATACCAAATGGGTACGTTCATTTTCGTGTATAGAAGGCAACGAACATGTAGCTCGTATTGCGCACCAAAACGGGTTAAAAACCTTAGTTGGTGCATGGTTAGGTGATGATTTAGAGTTAAATGAAAAAGAAATAGAAGGACTAATTACTTTAGCTAAGGAAGGTTGCGTTGATATTGCTGCAGTAGGTAACGAAGTTATGTATAGAGGCGATTTAACAGAAGCACAACTTATAGACTATATGCGTCGCGTAAAAGAGGCATTGCCAGAGGGTATACCAATGGGATATGTTGATGCCTATTATGAATTTTCACATAGACCCAATATCACACAAATGTGCGATGTTATTCTAACGAATTGTTATCCGTATTGGGAAGGCTGTCCTGAGGAATATGCATTAAACCACATGAAACAAATGTTTGGTCAGGCAACCGATGCAGGCCAAGGTAAGCGCGTGATAATTACCGAAACTGGATGGCCAAGTCAAGGTGAAGGTTTAAAAGGTGCTTTACCATCAAAAGAAAATGCTATTAAATACTTTATCAATACGCAATATTGGTCGGCTCAAGAAGGCATTGAAATATTCTATTTTTCTTCATTTGATGAATCTTGGAAAGTAGGAGCAGAAGGCGTTGTTGGTGCTTATTGGGGATTATGGGATAAGCATGAAAAATTAAAATTCTAAGCCTAAAATTACTAAATGAACTACACCGAATTATTGAATTTAAAACCAGGTTTGGCCATTTGCTATTCTGGTTTTAGAGAAGGTCAGCAACCTGGTGGTCTGCAGCCGAGTTATGACCAAGTTAAAGAAGACTTGTTATTGCTTCAGCATCAATGGAAATATTTAAGATTATACGATTGTGATCCGCATGCGGAAACCGTTTTAGACGTAATCAAAAATGAAAATTTAGATTTTAAAGTTATGCTCGGTGCTTATATTGTTGCCGAAATGAATAACCACGGCTGTCCTTGGGGTGGTATTTATTCTGAAGCAACCCTTATAAAAAATAAAGCTTACAATTTAGAGCGCATCCATAAACTTATAGATTTTGCCAATACCTATCCTGACATTGTGTTTTCATTGTCGGCTGGCAATGAAGCTTGTGTAGATTGGACCGATCATTATGTATCGGTAGAAAGCGTTGTTAATTATGTGAAACTCATAAAAGCTAAGACTAAACAGCCTGTAACCTTTTGTGAAAATTATGTACCATGGCTCAATAAATTAAAACCTTTGGTTGAAGTGGTCGATTTCATATCTATTCACAGCTATCCCGTTTGGGAATATAAAAACATTCACGAAGGCTTGGAATATACCAAACAAAACTATAATGCTGTTGCCAATTTATATCCTGATAAGGTGGTGGTTATTACAGAGGCAGGATGGGCTACAAATTCCAATGGTAGAGGTATAGAAGTTCACAATGTAAGTGAAGAACTTCAATCCATTTATTACAATGATTTGGTGCGATGGTGTGATGAAGACAATATTTTATGTTTTGTGTTTGAAGCTTTTGACGAACCATGGAAAGGCTCACCCGACAGCAATGAACCAGAAAAGCATTGGGGACTATTTTATGAAAACCGTCAACCTAAGTTGGTAATGCAAAACCTATACAGCCAATAAGTACATTGACAAATTCAAGTCAGAAAAATGTTAAAATTTTTACCTAAGACCTCTGTTTGTAGTTATTAATTCAAAAACTTTTATTCCAGAAGTAAAAATAACACAACATTACCTTAACAGAATTTAAAAAAACAGAATTAAACAAGGCTACAATGTGAATTATATTCACTGAAATCTCATATTTATAATCGATAAATCTTGAATAATTAAAAAAATGGACTGTTTTATTCAGATGTATGTTATTTGTAAAGGTGAAAAATTTAAAAGTCTCAATATAAAGCCTTACCTTTAAGGATTAACAATTTAAAATCATTTACTATGAAAAAAATTACATTATTAACTTTTTTATTATTATCAGTAACATTGGGTTATTCTCAATGCGGCGAAAATAACGGCACTGAATTAATAGCCAACGGTGGTTTTGAGACCGGCGATTTCACAGATTGGGAAGTAGCAGGTAATGGCATAACCGTTATAAACACAAACCCATCAGAGGGTACATTTGCAGCAAATCTGAATAATACAACAATTGCATCTTCAAGTTCGATTAAAAGTCCTAACAGAGGTGTTGGTGTTATTTGTGCAGGAGAGCAAGTAACTATAAGTTTTGATTATCGCGGCCAAGCAGAAGCTGGCGGTGTGTTTTTTGTTGAGTTATTCTCAGAATTTTCTGGAGGTGGTGCAACAAATCAAATTCTTAATGGTGGGGCACCCTTTATTCCATCGGATCTTAATAATTGGACCAATTATCAAGTTACAACTACTGTTGGAGCCAATGTAAGTGGAGGCGTTTCATTGTTATTTAACGCGGTAACTGGCGGTGCAGCTGGATCGTTTTCAAATATTTTCGTAGATAATGTATCGATGGTGATTGGCGATGGCGTAAGTGCCGATGCGGATGCTTCACTTTCAGATTTAACTTTGAACGGTGTAACCATTAATGGTTTTGCACCAGGAACTGTTACTTACAATGTTGACCTCCCTAACGGAACTACCACAGCACCAACTGTGGCAGGTGTTGCTACTCAAGCTGGTAATGGTGCTTCAAACGTAAGTGTTACGCAAGCATCAGGTGTTCCTGGTTCTGCTTCATTAGAAGTAACAGCTCCTAATGGCACAGATACACGAACTTACACAGTTAACTTTGCTGAAGCCCAAGTTTTGCCACCAGCAGCTCCAACACCACCCGCTGCTCCAGCAATTTCAATTATAAGTGATGTTTATACTAATATTACAGTGCCACAAGTTGATGTTTTTGGAGGAACTTTAACGAATTTCGATTTAAATTTCGATGGTAATCAAGAATCGCGCTCGTTAATTGGCGGTTCTGGTTTTCAGTTTAACTTTTTTCCAGATGGCGCTTTTGTAGATATTACGGACGCCCAATTTTTACATTTCGATTTTTATTGTGATAACTTGATTGATGGCGATATTCTGAGAATTAGATTATTAGATCCAGACCCAGGTGCGAATGGATCGAATATCGCAAGAGTAACACTCACCGCGGCACAATCTGGTACTTGGGTTTCTGTAGACCTTGAAATTCCTAATGATACCAACAGAAACGACTTTGCTGATGTTGATAGTGCAGCTTCCCCGGTTGATTTATCCCAGTTATCACTAATTCAATTTAACACTTTAGATTTAGGAAGCTCGCTCGCTTCAAAAGAAATTTTCTTAAGTAATATTTATTTCTATGGTGGTTTACTTTCAACTCCAGACGAAATACTTGCAGAAGTTAAAGTTTTTCCTAATCCTTCAAACAGCGCTTGGACAATAACTTCGGCTAATGCTTTCACGGAAATTCAAATTTTTGATATCTTAGGTAAGCAAGTTATTTCAATGACTCCTAATAATACCGAAGCGGTAATTGACGCCTCTAACTTGAGAGATGGTTTATATCTAGCTAAAATCTCCACTATAAATGGGAGTAAAACGGTAAAGTTGATTAAAAACTAAAATCATTTAATTTTATTAAAATATACCAGTGCCAATATTTTTTGGCACTGGTTTTTTTATGCTTCGCTTTATATCATTGTATAATAATTATTCAACCAATATTAAACTATCAATTAGCTTTCCGTTTTATTGATACATTCATACTTATATTTTTTATATAAGAACAGTACATCACCAATACATTTGTAAAAATACATTCAATTAAAATCATTAAATATTTAAAATCAACTGTTTTTAAGTACATAAAGTTCTGTTTTATTGGTACTTTCATAAAAAAAGAAATATTTATTTATGATGTATGTAATTTGAAGGGGTGAATTTTTATATTTCCTAATTTTAATTGTTAACTTTATGAATTACAAAATTGAAATACATCTATAAATTATTTATTATGAAAAAAATTACATTTATTATTTTCCTTTTCCTGTGTCATTTGGGAATATCACAAAACGTTGTAATAAACGGTGACTTTAATGATGGTCTAAACTCTTGGAGTTCTTTTATTGCTGATTTTGCTGGAGTTAATGCTTCAGTGTCGGCAGCAAATAACGAAGCAAATATTACAAATATTACGGGTGCTGGTGGCCAAGTGTGGCACATACAGTTAAACCAAATTTTAACTGCAGGGCAAATCAGTTCTTTACAAGTTGGGGAGTCCTACAAAATTTCGTTTTCTGCAAGGTCTAACACTAATAATCGTCAGTTAAGACTTTATTTTGGACAAGATGGCGGTGCATTTCAAAGTATAACCATCCAAGATTACCAAATTACAACTAATATGGAAGCATATGAAGCTGTCTTTACTATTGGTCAAACATTTGGAGCAATGAAGTTGGGCTTTGAAATGGGACTTAGCAATAACCCTGTTTTTATTGATAATGTAGTGCTAGAACTTAACACGGTAGATCCTTTAACCGATGCCAATTTAAGCGGTTTAGAGGTTGATAATAATGCAGTACCTGGTTTTAGCCCTGAAATAATCAATTACTCGATTGGTGTAGGGATTGGATCTCCAGTACCTCAAATTACTGCTGCTCCAACTTCTAATCCAAATGCAAATACCGTCATTACGCAAGCGACAGCCATACCTGGTAACGCTACTGTAGTTGTAACAGCCGAAGACGGTGTAACCACAAAAACTTATACAATAGCCTTCGAATTTGAAGGTCCTACCACACCTGCACCAACACCGCCAGCAAGACCTGCGGAAAATGTGTTATCAATTTACAGTGATGCCTATACTGATATTGTTATTGATGATTTTGATTTTGGTTTATGCGGTAATAATCCAGCAGTTGAAGAGGTTTCTATTGCTGGTAATCCAACATTACGTTATCTTGGCCCTGGTTGTCAAGGAATTGATATTCAAAACAATAGAATAGATGCATCGACATTCACAAATCTTCATTTTGATTTTTATACTGATGATGCTATTGTTGGTGCGGTTTTTAACATCAAATTAGTGGATTGGGCTGGAAACGAGACAGAAGCAGGATCAACTGGTTTAGAAGTCATCTTTAA
>NZ_DAISXK010000040.1:0-3586 GCF_036825875.1 Paucihalobacter sp.
CTGTTAAGGAAAAGAATAGGTTTGAAAATGAATTTTTTTAATTCTAGTTTTGAATCATAAAATAATTATTTACATGGACTTATCTGGTCCAAAGTTAAGGATTGCACCTATAGCTATATCACGTAAAAAAAATAAAGTTAAAAATAGTATTACAATTCGTGATGGCGAACATCTTTGGCTTAAAAAAACTGAATCACGTGGAAAAGCATCAAAATTCAATAAACATGGTGTGCAAACCAAAATTGGTGAAATTGGCGTGCTATTACCCGAAATTATTGATGATGTACAAATCAATCACCGTGTTTTGTTTGATGATGGTATGATAGAGTCGGTGGTTGTTTCTAAAACAGCTGATAGCGCAACATTGCGCATCACCAAATGTTATAAATCGAAATTAGCTTCAGAGAAAGGCATTAATCTGCCCGATACCAAATTAAACCTGCCCGCCTTAACAGAACGGGATATAGAAAACTTGCCCTTTGTTTGCGAATATGCCGATATTGTTGGCTATTCATTCGTAAGAACGGCCAGCGATGTGAGCTTTCTACAAAAGCAATTAAACATTCATAATGCAAAAGACATTGGGGTTGTCTACAAAATTGAAAATAAAGAAGCCTTTGAAAATTTACCTTTTATCTTGTTGGAAGGCATGAAAAGCGCGCCTATGGGCGTGATGATTGCCCGAGGTGATTTAGCAGTTGAGATTGGCTTTGAACGAAGCTCCGAAGTACAAAATGAAATTCTATGGCTGTGCGAGGCCGCGCATGTTCCTGTAATTTGGGCTACTCAAGTACTCGAAAATTTAGCCAAAACAGGTATCCCAACCCGTGCCGAAATAAGCGACGTGGTACAAGGCGTTCATGCCGAATGTATCATGCTTAACAAAGGGCCATTTATCAACGATGCAGTCGTTTTACTTAAAAATATTTTAGGACGTATGGAAGCGCACTCCTTCAAAAAGAAAAATGCCTTTAGGGCTTTACACGTGGCGCAGAATGCATTAAAACCATTACTGGGAATAATAAATCCGAGTCATGACGTCTAAAACGTCTTATTGAATAGTTTTAATCCCATACTGATCTACAATAAATTTCTCACCGTCAAAAGATAAGGTCATGCTTAAGGTTTCCCAAGCAGTGCCTTCAATACCTTTTAGTTCCACACCCTTATTGGTTTTGATGATGGTGAATAAAAAATCGGCCAAGTTAGTGTCTTTTTTAGGATTTACCTGCTCCAAATCAGTCATGCCGTATTCGTCAATAGCTTGGGCTTGGTCGTTGCTAAGGTTAAAAGATAAGTTCTTCCAAGCGGTACCTTCAATACTTTGCATGTTGAATCCAGTTTTGGTATTTTCAACTACCAATTTAAAATCTTGTAGATCGCCTGATTTGACACCTTGAGCCATTAACCAATTACTTCCGGCAAAAATAAAAGAGATCAATAATAATTTAAAAAGCGTTAAGGTTAAGTTCGAAATAGTTTTCATAGTTTTTTAAGTTTTAATATCTAAAGATACAAAAACTTTTACAACGAGAAAAGCTTACAAGCATGAACCAAAGCCATTATAAATGAAATGAAGTGTATCAAAATTATTTGGAAGCATCGCCATGGCTTGCAATATATACATTTCATAAACTCCAAAAATCAAGACATTAATTTTCGTATTTTTAACTTTTATCATAAACGCATAATCCCGAAAACAAAACATACATTATGAATCATTTCAAATTCTTCGTCCTACTTCTATTTACACCCTTTTTTACTTCGGCACAACTAGACCTTAGCTACCAAACGCCACACAACAATATTAAAAGTCTGGCCGATGTCACCATGCCGCCAAGTATCAGCATCAATAACGACGGTACCAAAGCATTGCTCATTTACCGCTTGGGTGGTCTGCGCATCAATCCAGTGACGAATATTTCTAGTAGAGCGCGCTATAGCACCAACTTAGAATTGTTCGATCCTAAAAGCCAGACAAGTTCCAAAATTGCCAATATGCCCACCAACCCGAGTATTGCCAATACAAGTTGGTCACCCAAACAAAATTATATCGCGTTTACCAATACGACTGCCACAGGTGTAGAGTTATGGGTAATTGATTACGCCAGCAAAAGTGCCAAAAAACTAACGGATGCCAACTTAAACGCCAATATTGATGGCGCCATGACTTGGATGCCAGATGAAAGTGGTTTACTTATTAAAACACTACCTGCCAACCGACCAAAATTGATAGATACCGCAATAAATATTCCTAAAGGACCAACTATTTCAGTGAATGAAGCAGGGCAAAAAGCCCAAAACCGGACCTATCAGGATTTGCTTCAAAATAAAGCTGATGAAACCAATTTTGAAACCTTGGTCACCAGCGAAATTTATAAAGTTGATTTAAACGGCACCCCTACCCTATGGAAAACTGCTGGGATGTATTCTGGGATATCCTTTTCGCCTGATGGTAATTATATTATGGTCTCTGAAATCAAAAAACCTTTCTCATACATTGTACCATACCCAAGGTTTCCAACCTCTTACATCGTGTACAATCAAAATACTGAACCTGTAAAAGTCGTTGCCGAAGTGCCACTCATTGAGGAACTTCCACAAGGTTTTATGGCGACACGTACCGGTATCCGAAACATTGGCTGGCGTAACGATCAGCCCGCTACCTTGTACTGGGTTGAAGCCTTAGATGGCGGCGATCCTGAAACCGACGTTGATTTTAGAGATGAAGTGTTTCAGTTAAAAGCTCCCTTTAATGGTAACAAATCATCGCTTGCAAAAACTAAATTACGCTATGCCGGCATCACTTGGGGCAACGATAATATAGCGGTAATTTACGAACGCTGGTGGAATACCAGAACTTCCAGAACCTTGTTTTTTAATCCTTCCAATTCAAATGAAAAGCCACAACTATTTTTAGAGCGCAATTATCAAGATACCTATAGCGATCCTGGCAGTTTTGTTACCATGCGCAACGATTATGACCAATCGGTGTTAGAGTTTTCAAAATCTAATACCGTCATGCTTATGGGCGACGGTTACATACCTGAGGGCAAGTTTCCGTTTATTGATGAATACAATCTGAAATCAAAGTCGAAAAAACGATTATACCAAAGTAAAGACGACGACTTTCTTGAAGACATAGTAAATATCATCGATATTAAAAAAGGTGATGTTTTGGTTAGACTAGAAAGCGCTACCCAGTTCCCAAATTACTACATGCGTAATATTAGAACCAATAAATTAGAACAAGTTACAGACTTTAATAATCCATTTAAAGCCTTACAAGATGTTCATAAAAAAGTGATTACTTACAAACGTGATGACGGACTTGAGCTTTCTGGCATCCTGTACTTGCCAGTGGGTTACGACAAGGACAAAAAAGAAAAAAGACCAATGATTATGTGGGCTTACCCGCGTGAATATAAAGACCGCAGTAGTGCCGCTCAGGTGACTTCAAGCTCTAAAGAGTTTACCTATCCTTATTACGGCTCCCCTATTTATTGGGTGAATCGCGGTTATGTGGTGTTGGACGATGCCGCCTTTCCTATTATAGGTGAAGGTGATGAACAACCCAACGACAGTT